>NZ_JAVDVI010000005.1:0-264237 GCF_031456785.1 Flavobacterium arsenatis | reverse complement strand
AATTGCTTATAATTTTCTGCCGAAAAAACCTTCTTTAAAATACGAAACAATTAAAACTAACCAATTAGCGGTCTTTTATTAATCGAGTTCAGGTTAATGAGCAAGTAACAACATTTGGTATTTCAATTTCTTATCAAAAGCAATTGGTAGCAGCCATTAAATTCTATTATACTGGCATTTTACAACAAAAAGTAGATTTTAATTATTTGTACCCACAGGGTAATCAATTTAAAATTCCAGTTGTACTAGACCAGATGGAGGTAAAAAAAATTTTAGAGAGCACTGATAATTTAAAGCATCAAGCCATTCTCAGTACGTGTTATGGTGCTGGGCTACGGGTTTCTGAAGTGGTGGGGCTAAAAATTATTGATATCAATTCTTCAACCATGTTAATTTCTATTAAGCAATCTAAAGGTAAAATTGATAGAACCGTAATGCTTTCGCAAAAACTGTTGATTGTATTACGAAAATATTTTGCAGAGTATAAGCCTAAAGAATTTCTTTTTGAAGGTCAAGCAGGTGGTCAGTATGCCGTTCGTTCGGTACAGCAAATTCTTAAAAATGCATTGCTTAAGGCTCAAATTAAAAAAAATGCTTCGGTGCATACTTTGCGTCATAGTTTTGCAACGCATCTTATTGAACAAGGTACAGATGTGCGATTTGTTCAAGAGCTTTTGGGGCATAAATCCATCAAAACCACTATGATTTATACCCATCTGACGGATATTACTAAAAGAAAAATTGTTAGTCCTTTGGATTGCTTATAGAACTATTGCTTCGTGCTTTTCTAAAATGTAATGTCATCCAACGGGTAATTAAAGAAAATAATTTATATTTTTTCCTGCAATTTCTTAATCTCGTCACGCAATTTCGCGGCATGAATAAAATCCAATTCCTTGGCCGCCTTTTCCATTGATTTGCGTTTCTCTCGAATCATCTTCTCAATATCCCCTTTTGCCATATAGGTAGTATCAGGTTCGGCTGCCATTTGTGAAGCCGTGTTCCCCAATTCATAATCAACTAACGGATTCTTCGTAAAGGCACTTTCAATCTTCTTGTTCAAGGCTTGTGGCGTAATATTATGCTCGGTATTGTAGTTGATTTGCTTGGTTCGTCGGTAATTTGTTTCGTCAATCGTTTTCTGCATGCTGTCGGTAATCTTGTCGGCATACATGATGGCTTTACCGTTCAAATTTCTTGCAGCTCTACCAATTGTTTGCGTAAGCGAACGAGCACTTCTCAAAAAACCTTCTTTGTCGGCATCCAAAATTGCAACGAGCGAAACTTCCGGTAAATCCAATCCTTCGCGAAGTAAATTCACACCAATCAGTACATCAAAAATACCTTTTCGCAAATCCTGCATGATTTCAATTCGTTCCAAAGTATCCACTTCCGAATGAATGTATCTACAGCGAACGCCTACTTTTGTCAAATATTTAGCCAATTCCTCCGCCATTCTTTTGGTAAGGGTGGTCACCAAAACACGTTCGTCTATTTCAGCACGAAGTTGTATTTCTTCAATCAAATCGTCAATCTGGTTCAAGCTCGGACGTATTTCAATAACAGGGTCAATAAGTCCCGTCGGGCGGATGATTTGCTCCACATAAACCCCATCAGTTTTCTGTAATTCATAATCAGCCGGAGTCGCCGAAACATAAATTACCTGATTCTGCATCCCTTCAAATTCCTCAAACCGCAACGGACGGTTGTCCATAGCAGCTGGCAATCTAAAGCCATATTCCACCAAATTTTCCTTTCGGGAACGGTCGCCACCAAACATGGCATGAACCTGCGAAAGCGTCACGTGGCTTTCATCAACAACCATCAAATAATCCTTTGGGAAATAATCCAACAAACAGAAAGGTCGCGTTCCTGGAAGTCTTCCGTCAAGGTAGCGGGAATAGTTTTCAATACCGGAACAATAGCCCAATTCTCTAATCATTTCAAGGTCGAAATTGGTCCGTTCTTCCAAACGTTTTGCCTCAAGATGTTTCCCAATCTCCTTGAAATAATCCACTTGTTTTACCAAATCCTGCTGTATTTCCCAAATCGCACCTTGCAAAACTTCAGGCGAAGTCACAAACATATTGGCAGGATAGATGTTCAATTTGCTGTATTTTTCTAAAACCAAAGAAGTCTTGGCATCAAAGGCTTCAATCTCCTCAATTTCATCTCCAAAGAAATGAATCCTGAAGGGTTCGTCGCCATAACTTGGAAAAACTTCCACCGTGTCGCCCTTGATGCGGAACGTTCCAGGAGTAAAATCGGCTTCCGTTCTTGCATATAAACTTTGCACCAACTGATGCAGTAATTTTGTTCTTGATATAATTTGATCCCTTTGTATGGAAATCACATTCTTTTGAAACTCAACAGGATTCCCAATACCATACAAGCACGAAACTGAAGCCACAACCAACACATCCCGACGCCCTGAAAGTAGGGAAGAAGTAGTACTCAATCGCATTTTTTCTAGTTCTTCATTGATAGATAAATCCTTCTCAATAAAGACTCCCGTAACTGGCATAAACGCTTCCGGCTGGTAATAATCATAGTAGGAAACAAAATATTCCACGGCATTGTCTGGAAAAAATTGCTTGAACTCTGAATACAATTGAGCGGCAAGTGTTTTATTATGTGCCAAAACCAAAGTTGGACGTTGCACTTGCTCAATCACATTGGCAACTGTAAACGTTTTTCCAGAACCTGTAACACCAAGTAACGTTTGGAATTTTTCGCCATCGACTAATCCTTGAGCTAATTTTTCAATTGCTTGTGGTTGGTCGCCTTTGGGTTGGTAATCGGATACTATTTGGAATTTCATTTGGGGTATTATAAAAATTAAAAGAAACTTTTTGGGTTTCTACTGGTGTGTCGAATTCGAATTATAAAAATAGACGTGTCAGTTACTTTATACGATATTCGATAAGAATAGATTTCAAAAGCTCTATAATTGGGGGAATTTGGCAATCTCATTTCGTCCATCTCATATATTTCCCATCTGCTGTTTAAAATGGTAACCGAATCAATAATTTTATCAATCACTTTATCGGCGATTGAGAAGCTTTTTGATTCTTCCAATATATAAAAATAGATGTCTTGTAGTTGTTCTTGAGCAGTTTCTGTCCAAACTATCTCTTTTTCCATAAAGCAACTTTTTCTTTGACTTCTTCGTGAGAATAGGTTCTTCCATTCTCAATATCTTCTTCTGCTTTTAAGAGGTCAAAATTATATTGTTTATATTCATTTTTTTCAGCTTCAGAAGTTTTATGGTCTAAAATAGTATTCAAAGCTTCTAAAAAAGAATTGTCATCTATTTCAGAAATTTTAGAAATTAATATCTTTTTAAGTTCGATGGTATTCATAATAAAAGATGTTTAATCAAAAATACAAAAAAAGAATTATGGATAGCGTTTATAAAACCTTAAAACTTCCAGCTTTTCAATTGTGTTTCGGTTTGAAAAGTCCAAGCGACAATACGACTCGTTTTTTGGCCTTGAGCCATTTCAATCGTTTTGATTGAGGCTACATTTACTTTTGCTAAAGTCCTGTAAACACTATTCAGATGCGATTTTTTCGCCACCAAAGTTGTGAACCATAAAACCTGCATCGGGTATTTTGCACTTTCATAAATCATCTGGGTAATAAAGGCAAGTTCGCCACCTTCGCACCATAATTCGGCATTCTGACCACCAAAATTCAAAACGGGTTTGCTGGTTTTGGTGTTCTCTAAATTATTGATTTTTCGGATGGTTCCCTTATTCGCTTCTTCTTCCGAACCATGAAAAGGTGGATTGCAAAGCGTGAAGGCAAACTTATCTTCGGGTTGAATGATATCCTTGAAAATATACCGGCTGTTCATTTGCTGTTGTAAACTAATCGCATCTTGAAGTTTAGGATTTTCGTCGATGATTTTTACGCAGTTATCTATGGCTTTTTCATCAATATCGGTTGCAACAAAGCTCCAACCATAAGCCGAATGCCCAATTATCGGATAGATACAATTTGCTCCAACACCAATATCGAGTCCAAAAACGGTGTCGCCTTGTGGTATGATTTCGTTGTTATATTCAGCCAATAAATCAGCTAGATAATGGATATAGTCGGCTCGGCCGGGAATAGGAGGACAGAGGTAATTTTTAGGGATATCCCAATTTTGAATGTCGTATTCGCTTATCAAAATAGCATTGTTTAAAGCTTTTACGGCTTCAGGATTGCTAAAATCTACGCTTTCAATGTTGAATTCATTTATGAATACAAATGGTTGTAATGCAGGAGAAGCCTGTATCAGTTGGGCAAAATCATATCTAAAACGGTGTGGGTTTCTTGGATGTAATGCTGTTTTTTCGGGTGTAATCGTTGGTTTCATCGTGCTCATTTTCAGGACAAAGATACACTTTCCTTACTTCCTACACGAATTTACTTCGTCAATTCGAACTATGTTCTCGGGTCTCGAATTTACACGAAATATACTTCTTCTAAACTCCTAATTGGTGATAATTTGTGCAACCCGTGTTTAATTCTTTTCGTCTGTTGGACTTGATTTAAGAATCTAAAAGGTTGTTTATTTTGGCATATTGAAGCAACATTATGGTTTTAGCATCAATAATTTCTCCTGTTGCAATCATGTCGAAAGCCTTTTCGAAAGGTAGTTCCAAAACTTCAATATTTTCTTGCTCCTCATCCAATCCGCCACCTTCGCTGGTTTTCATTTCACTTGAATATTCTCCGATGAAGAAGTGGATGATTTCGGTCAAGGCTCCAGGCGACATATAGGCTTCAAAAATTTTCTTTACATCCTTGATTTCATAGCCTGTTTCTTCCTCGGTTTCTCGTCTGATGCAATCTTCGGGATTGTCTTCTTCAAGAACACCAGCACAAGCTTCAATCAAAAAACCGGTTGGATTTTCATTTAGATAAGTAGGTAATCGAAACTGCTTGATAAGGATGATATTTTTTGTCTTTTTGTTGTATAAAAAAATGACTGCTCCATTTCCCCTGTCATAGACTTCTCTTTTATGAACTTGTATTTTTCCGTCGGGAGTTTCATAATTGAAGGTCACTTTTGAAAGTTTTGCCCAATTTTTTGATAGTATTTCGGTGTTTTTTATTTCGATTTTAGGATTGCTCATTTTTGGGTTTATGTTTTTTAAATTTAAAAGATATCGATGCATTCCATCATCAACAAATCGCCTTTTTCGTGGCTGATGGTTACGATTCCATCATTTGCGACAGCGTTGCTACTTCCTGTTCGATAACCAATTGTCAAGGTATCATCTTTTAAGGGATAGACCAGATTCTCTGAATATATTCCTGAAACAACTCCAACTGGAATCAGTGAAATATTGGTGTTGGCGGTGTACCATTTCTGGAAATGTTGTGGCAATTGAAAGATTTTTGAATAATCGTCGAGGATTACAATCTTGATTAAGTCTTTAAAACGGACAATGTTGGTTAGATTGGTAATGGTATGGTCGGCTCGTCTTCCGGTTGCCCAAACTACATTTACGGCAGGAATTTTTCTTTCGATCAGATAATCAAATGCTTTTTCGAGGTCGGTTTTGTTTTGGTCGGGTGTATAGACAATTTCTATTGGATATTGCAATTCTTCGTATTTTTTGGTGTCAAAACCTCTGTCGAAATCGCCTAAAAGTACGTCTACTTTTATGTCGAGTTGCATCACTCTTTCAATAGCGGAATCAAGAACGATTACCAATGGCGACCACTCCAATAATTGGCCTAATAATTCTGAACTGCAGGAAGCTCCATTGGCAATAATTAAGGCTGGTTCTTGGTCGTCGCGAACTATATGGTGTGAAGACATTTGATTTTTGATTTTAGAGTTCTGATTTTAGATTTCAGATTCGCTTGTAAAGATATGTAAAGTTTTTTATTGAGCGGTTTTGATTTTATTGTAGAAACTCAACGTGGCATTCTAATTTTAGAATAGTTTGAAAACACTATGAAACATAAATTGAGAGTTGGTTTAGCCCTGAAAGGGCGACCTATTTTAACATAGGGTGAAATCCTATAAATTTTATAGATGAGTTTTAGTTTCGCCCTGAAAGGGCAAAACATTTTAGCATAGGGTAAAACCCTATGAAATATATAGATTGAGTTTTAGTTCAGCCCTGAAGGGGCGACCTATTTTAGCATAGGGTGAAACCCTATGAATTGTATAGATGAGTTTTAGTTTAGCCCTGAAAGGGCGACACAATTATGCGGTATCAAGAGCATAGCCCGGATGGCAATGGAAAACAAAATCCTGCAATGAAATTAGTTTTGTTATCCTGCAAGAGCGACCAACGGAAGCTCCTTGCGGGATTTACAAAACTTTTCATTGCAGGATTTTTTTGTAATGGACAGCCGGAACAGCTTCAAAAAATAATTATCGAATCAATGAAAAATGTCCTTTCATTTCGCTTCCGTTAGTAAAGTTAGCTTTATACCAATAATCGGTTGCGGGAAGCAAGTTGCCATTAAAGGTTCCGTCCCAACTTGAATTTCTTTCGTCAAGATAAATTATCAAGGCACCTTGACGGTCGAAAATTGCGATTTTTACTTTTGGAAGCATTGAATTCCCTTCGATTTGGAAGGTATCATTGTAGCCATCTCCATTTGGGGTAAAGAATTTTGGAAGTATGATTAAGTCGAAATCTTCTATGTCTCTTCCACATCTGTTTCTTACAAAAGCGGTTCGGACACCCCCGATGACGTTGTTGAAAACATTGGAATCTTGGTAATCCAATCCATCAAGTGCATATTCATAATCGCCAGTTATTGTGGTTGTTATGGTTACGGTTCTATGGTCGATAATGATTTGATCAATAACAGGAACGAGTATTTCACTTACGGTTACTGTTCGAACATTTGAACATCCGACATCATTTGTAACAGTGACGGTGTATGTTCCGGCAGAAGTCACACGGATGGTTTTGGTGGTTTCTCCAGTGCTCCAAAGGTAATCCACATTATCTATTTCGGCACTGATGTTTACAAAAGTTCCTTGGCAAAATGTAGCTGATCCATCAGTTACAATTGGGCTTTCTCGGACGCTGAAACTAACAGCAGTTCTGGTGTCACTCACACAAGTTGCATTTGGTACAAATGCTTCGGCATAATAAGTTCCTTCAAGAGTTGGTGTAAAAGTGGTGCTGTTTGCTTGCAACAAGTTTCCGGCTGATGGAGCATCAAACCAATTTACTTGTTCTCCAGTGGCTGGGGTTACCGACAAGGCTGGAATGGGTTGTCCTTCACAAATATTAGCATTTCCATTGCTTGGGGGTGCTATAGGTTTTGGAATAACAGTAACTGTAAAAACTTCGGAAACAGTAAAGCAAAACGGATTGGCGAGATTGGCAATATCTTCGGCTACTTTTACTCGGAAAAATTTAGTAGCCGTTATGGTAGGGACATAACTGTCGGTTGTTTCGCCAATGATGTCCGTCCAAATAGTATTGTCGTCACTTTCCTGCCATTGATATACATTTAAATTTGTTCCTTCGGAAAATACATTTAAACTAATGTTGGTTGGCAATTGGTCCTGACACGCTCTAAAAGAAGTGTCATTATCCGGACCAGTTGCAATTATCGTAAAATCGCCACAAGAGCGGAACATAATATCATCAATTGCCAAGTCGTTTCCGCAACCTCCAGCACCATTGTTTTTCATGATCAAAACAACAGAAGTTTGCCCTGCCAAGGTTGTAAAAGTCAGACCAAATTGTTCCCAAATTGGAGTAGGGGTTCCGTTAATGTCACCTGTACTTCCTGATTCGAGTAGTGTGGTTTCGGTTGCATCCCAAATTTCAAAGGTAACATTAATTGGAATTCCTGTTCCCGGACAAGCACCAACTGAAGCAGAGTTGTAGATATTCATCAACCAAGCCGTAAACTCAAAAGTTGTATTGACGCAAAGACCAGTTACAGTTCTCTTGTAAAACTCTCCAGAAGTGAAACTTGCATTTACAATTAGTGATTTCCCGTTAGTATCCCCAGGAGTATGGTCTTGGGAATTATGCCAGGAATTATTGAGATTTATTTGTGAGGATATTGTATAATCACCATCATTTGGGGTTCCCGAAACATAATTATAGGAGGTTGTTCCCGCTGGTAATTGAGGTCCAAAAGTTGTTCCACTGCCAAAATCTTCGTTGAAAATTGGCAATCCCTTACTTCCTAAGCAAAAGCCCAGTTGACCATAGGTTAGATTTGTGGTCAATAATAAAAATAAAAAAGCAACTATTTCTTTCAAGATTTTTCTCATATAATTATATAACAGCCATATAGTAAAAAAACGACTTTAAAAGTCGTCTTTTTTTTATATTTGTTTTTAACTACTGGATTACAGTAATTTAGCCAAAGCATTATTCAATGTTTCACTTGGTCGCATTGCCTTATCCGTCAATTTAAAATCTGGTTTGTAGTAACCTCCAATCTCTTGGTGTTTTCCTTGAGAACCGATTAATTCTTCATTGATTTTTGCTTCGTTCTCTGTCAATTCTTTTGCTATTGGACTGAAGATAGCTTTCAATTCAGCATCTTTATCTTGAGTTGCCAAAGCTTGAGCCCAATATAAAGCGATGTAGAAGTGAGAACCTCTGTTGTCAATCTGACCTACTTTTCTAGCAGGAGATTTGTCGGTTTCCAAGAATTTTTCTGTCGCTTGATCTAAAGTTTCAGATAAAACTAAAGCTTTAGAATTGTTTAGAGATTGACCCAAATGCTCCAAAGAAACACCCAATGCCAAGAATTCTCCAAGAGAGTCCCAACGTAAATAACCTTCTTCTATGAACTGCTCCACGTGTTTTGGTGCAGAACCACCAGCTCCAGTTTCGAACAATCCACCACCGTTCATTAGCGGAACAATTGAAAGCATTTTTGCAGAAGTTCCTAATTCTAAAATAGGGAAGAGGTCGGTCAAGTAATCACGCAAAACATTTCCTGTTACAGAAATTGTGTCTTTTCCATCTTTTATTCTTTCCAAAGAAAAATCCGTAGCATCAACAGGATTTAAGATTCTGATATCCAAACCAGTTGTGTCGTGATCCTTCAAGTAAAGGTTTACCTTCTCGATCAATTGTCTGTCGTGGGCTCTATTCTCATCCAACCAGAAAACGGCAGGAGTGTCTGATAATCGTGCTCTGTTCACGGCCAGTTTTACCCAGTCCTGAATTGGAGCGTCTTTCACTTGACACATTCTGAAAATATCGCCTTTTTCTACTTTTTGTTCTGTAAGGACTTCACCTTTTGAGTTGATTACTTTTACAGTTCCATCAGCTTCCATCTGGAAGGTTTTATCGTGAGAACCATATTCTTCAGCAGCTTGAGCCATCAAACCAACGTTTGGAACACTTCCCATTGTTTTTGGGTCGAAAGCACCGTGTTTTTTGCAGAAATCAATTGTTGCTACATAAACTCCGGCATACGAACGGTCTGGAATAATTGCTTTTGTATCCTGGCCTTTTCCGTCCTTGTTCCACATTTGTCCAGAAGTACGGATCATAGCTGGCATTGAAGCATCTACAATTACATCCGATGGAACATGAAGATTCGTAATTCCTTTATCAGAGTTTACCATCGCCAAAGCAGGTGCATTTGCATAAACATCATTGATGGCAGCTTCAATTTCTGCTTGTTTTTCGTGTCCTGCAATTTTTGCATATACATCGCCAAAACCGTTTTTAGTATTTACACCCAACTCTGCGAAAAGCGTTGCATATTTTTCAAAAACAGGAGCAAAGAAAACGTCCACGATTGCACCAAAGATAATCGGGTCAGAAACCTTCATCATCGTTGCTTTCAAGTGAACTGAAAACAAAACACCTCGTGCTTTTGCATCTTCAATTTCTTTTGCAATAAAAGATTTCAATGCCTTCACGCTCAAAACCGCACTGTCAATTATTTCTCCCGCTTTCAGAGGTGCATTATCTTTTAATAATTTTGTAGTTCCGTCGTTTCCAACGAATTCGATTTTGAAAGTATCAGCATCTTTAACCGTTACCGATTTTTCGCTTGCGTAGAAATCGCCTTCACTCATAGAAGCCACGTGTGTCTTAGAATCTGAACTCCAAGCTCCCATAGAGTGTGGATGTTTTCTAGCATAGTTTTTCACCGCTTTTGGAGCTCTTCTGTCTGAGTTTCCTTCACGTAAAACCGGATTTACAGCCGATCCTAAAACCTTTGCATATTTTGCCTTGATTGCTTTTTCTTCGTCCGTTTGCGGGTTTTCTGGCAATTCAGGTAGGTTGTAACCCAATTTCTGCAATTCCTTGATTACCTCTTTCAATTGAGGTACAGATGCAGAAATATTTGGCAATTTGATGATATTCGCCTCGGGAGTTGTTGCCAATTCGCCAAGTTCTAATAAGTCGTTTTTGATTCTTTGGTCTTCATTCAAAAATTCTGGGAAGTTAGCGATAACTCTTCCAGCCAACGAAATGTCTCTGGTTTCCACAGCAATTCCCGCAGGAGCTGTGAAAGATTGAACAATAGGAAGGAAAGAATGAGTGGCTAACATTGGAGCTTCGTCCGTGATGGTGTAAAAAATCTTTGCTTTATTTGACATTGTATAAAAAGTTTGTTTGCTATTTTGTAAGGGCTACAAATATAATAAAACGAGTGCGAAATTCAGAATTCAACTCTCACGAAAACGATTGATTTGCGAATATGACAATTTATGGTTTAATAAATGACAAATCAGCAATTTAGAGCGTAATTTACTGTGACATTTGATTTTTTTGGAGCGAATTTGTAGGGCAGAGAATAAATCCATGTTCCTGCTGGAGCCACTCGCTTTGAGCCTGCTTTTGAGGCAGGCTCAAGAGCTCAAACAATGGCTCCATCAGGGCTAAAAAGCCAATCTTTTTATCCAAGCGTGTGGAAAAAGATTGGCTTTTTAGCCCTGATGGTTGCAACTATCCTTTTGTTTCGGGGTTCGGAACAAAAGATAGTGCATCCAGCAGGAACATGGATTCTGAAAAAGCCCGAACGATTCGCTCCTGAAATTATAAGACAAAAAAAAATCCCGACTCAATGAATCGGGATTTTTATAAGAAAGAGACAATTGATTATCTTCTTTTGTCTTTAATTTTTGCTTTTTTACCAGTAAGTTCTCTGAAGTAGAAAATTCTAGCTCTACGAACTGCACCTTTTTTGTTGATTTCAACTTTCTGCAAAGCTGGCAAGTTAACTGGGAAGATACGCTCTACACCAACTGCTCCAGACATTTTACGGATTGTGAAAGTTTCTGTGTTTCCAGAACCTCTTCTTTGGATTACAACTCCTTTGAAAAACTGTGTTCTAGTTTTTTCACCCTCTTTAATTTCGTAGTAAACTGTGATGGTATCTCCAGCTCCGAATACAGGGAAATCTTTTCTTGTTACGAATTCGTCTTGAACGAATTTCATTAAATCTGCCATTTTATTTCTAATTTATGGTTTAAATCAAATCAACATTCACGGTTTTCGCCAGAGGTTGATCCAATGAGGGTGCAAAAGTAGTACTTTGTTTTTAATTTTCAAAATTTATTTTGAGCGTTCTATTTCAAGTGCTTCTGCATATCTTTTTAGCAATTTTGCATACATTGCTGTAGTTGCTGTTTTATATTCTTTGTCAGTTTTTCTATCGGCCAATACTAATCTTTCTGAAGAAACGTGTGTGCTTCCAGTTCTTGAACCTGGTGCTGTATTTAGAGCAGTACCAAAATTTGGGCTTAAAATGTATCTGAATTCATTTGTATCAGTATAATTTTTCAATTCATTTTTTTTAATCAATAGAAATTTGCCTTTATAATTGCTTTCAAATGCACTTTTGGCATATTTATCCCATGCTTTGTATTGGCTTATAATTAAAAGGGTTCCTTCGTACGAACTGAAGTCAGATGGAATTTGTTTATTGGCAACAGTCATTTTGCTTTTTGATGGTCCACAAGAAGAAACAATTGCAAAAAAGGCTAATGCAAATAAAAAATAAATTTTTTTCATAATTATAGGGTTTTTAAGGTTCTTACAAAGAAAAGTAAAAATATATTACAAAAAAAAATAATTTATTATGGATGCGAAACTATTCTTGCAACAAGTCTGGACGTCTGTTTTTAGTATGTTCATACGCCATATCTTCTCGCCATTTGTCGATTTTGGCAAAATGTCCGCTCGTTAGAACCTCTGGAACTTTCCAACCTTTGTATTCTGCTGGACGTGTGTAAATTGGTCCCGAAAGCAAATTATCTTGAAAACTATCGGTCAAAGCCGAAGTTTCATCGCTCAAAACTCCTGGAATCAAACGAATCAAAGCATCAGATAAAACCAAAGCTCCCAATTCGCCACCACTCAAAACATAATCGCCAATAGAGATTTCCTTGGTAATGAAATGGTCGCGAACGCGTTGGTCTACACCTTTATAATGTCCACACAAGATGATGATGTTTTCATACATCGACATGGTGTTGGCCATTTTTTGGTTTAGCGTTTCTCCATCTGGTGTCATATAGATAATCTCGTCGTAGGTTCTTTCGCTTTTCAATTTTGTGATGCAATCATCGATAGGTTGCACCATCATGACCATTCCGGCTCCTCCACCAAATTGATAATCGTCGACACTTTTTTGCTTGTTGGTCGTGTAATCACGCAAATTATGAAAATGAACTTCCACCAAACCTTTGTCGATGGCGCGTTTCATGATGGAAGCCTCAAACGGACTTCGTAATAATTCGGGTAGGATGGTAATGATGTCGATTCTCATAATTTGTTTTGAAAGTGGCAAAGGTACAAAGTTATTTCTTATGGATTTGTTGACCATAAAGAAGCCGATTTCAGCATGGCTCTTCTTGGTAATTGTAAACTGGCGACAATTAATTCAGCGAAATCTTCCGGTTGTAGCACTTTTTCTACATTGCCATCTGTGATGCCTAATTCCAATGACATATCCGAAGCGATGGTACTTGGTGTCAAGGTGCAAACACGGATATTATTTTTTCGAACTTCTTTCATCAAGGCTTCAGACAATCCGATTACAGCAAATTTTGAAGCCGAATAGGCAGAAGTTCCAGCGTTTCCTGTAAGTCCGGCCGTTGACGAAACGTTGATGATATCGCCTTGGTTTTTCTCGATCAAGAAAGGTAAAACTTCTTTTGTTACATAATACATTCCCATCACGTTGGTTTGCATGATGTCGTTCCATTTCTCCGGACTCATTTCCAAGAAAGTTCCGAAAGAGGCAATTCCGGCATTGTTTACCAAAATATCAACGGTTCCGAATGTGTTTATGATATTTTTAATAGCAGTTTTAACTTCTTGATGATTAGATACATCAAACTTTTCGTAGATGGCATTCACGCCAAGAGCTTTTAATTCCGAAACCGTATCGATTAAGTTTTGCTCGTTTCTACCTGTGATGGCAACGTCAATTCCTTCTTTTGCGAAAGCGATTGCTGTTGCTTTTCCCAAACCTTTTCCGCCACCTGTTATGATTGCTTTTTTACCTTTTAAATTTTCCATTTTGTGTTTGATTTTGAAATGCAAATTTAAGCTTATCGGTTGTTTTAGCGTTTGAGTTTATGTGAAATTTATGAATTTACATGCGTCATAAAAATTTAGCAATATGATTGCTAAATTTTTATATATTAGTCGGCTAAAAAAATGCCATGAAAAAAATAGAAGTAAAAGAAAATTTAAGATTTGGAGAAGGAATTATAAGCGGTTATATTTCGGTATTTCTAGGAATATCTACTTTGTTAGGTGTAATTTGTTTTAAATATCCGGAATGGTTGACAACGCCAGAGTTTAGAGAAATATATACCGGCGAATCGATGAAAATCTTGTTGACAGCTTGTATCATTGCAGCAATGTTTTTTGCTGTTTTAAGTTTTATATTCAGCAGAAAGAAAAAATGGCCGTTAATTGGTGTGATTTTAAGTGCTGCAACTATTATAATTGGAGGTTTTGACGTAGATCCGCGAGCTGTTGACAAAACAGGTTGGCATTTAGGACTAGATTGGTTACTGCTCGATTTATTTTTAATGGCTGTTATATTTGTTCCAATCGAAATGGTGTTTCCAAAGCGAAAAAGCCAGAGTACTTTTCATGAAGAGTGGCGAACGGATTTGGTTTATTTCTGCATAAGCCATTTGTTGGTTCAGTTTTTCGGAATCATCACACAACAACCTGCTAAATTATTCTTTGGTTGGATGGGGCTTTCTGGGTTGCATGAATCCGTACAGAGTTTGCCTTTTATAATTGAATTACTTTTTGCCTTTTTTATTACTGACTTCTTCCAATATTGGACACATCGTTTTTTCCATACCCATCATTTCTTGTGGCGTTTTCATTCTATCCATCATTCAACAGAAAACATGGATTGGCTTGCAGGTTCACGAACACACTTCGTAGATATTTTTGTCACGCGTTCAATGGCGTTTGTCCCTCTTTATGTTTTTGGATTCTCTACTATTACTTTTAATGTATATGTGATTTTTATGGCCATTCACGCCGTATTGATTCATGCTAATACGAGAATTAATTTCGGGTTCTTGAAATATATTTTTGCAACACCACAATACCATCACTGGCATCATTGTAAAAATCCAAAGCATTACGGAAAAAACTTTGCCACAATCTTTCCTTTTATAGATAAAATGTTCGGCACTTATTATTTGCCCAAAGATGAATGGCCGGAAGATACAGGTTTGTTAGAAACAAATTTCCCTAAAGGATATGTAAAGCAAGCCATTTATCCTTTTACAAAAAGTCCTTTTGATAAAGATTTAGAAATGGAAGAATATTCCAAGAGATGAGAAATTGTTGCAATCTGTGTAATTTGTTAATCAAAATCTAAAAAGCTAAAGGCTGAATCAGTAAAAAATTAATTCGTAAATTTGCACTTCAATTTTAAAAAACAAACAATGGAAAACGGAATATATGCTAAATTCAATACTCCAAAAGGGTCGATTTTAGTGAAACTTACACACGATTTAACTCCAGGAACAGTAGGTAACTTTGTCGCTTTGGCCGAAGGAAACCTCGAAAATAAAGCAAAACCACAAGGAACACCTTATTATAACGGATTGAATTTTCACCGTGTAATTCCAGATTTTATGATTCAAGGAGGTTGTCCTCTTGGAACAGGAACTGGAGATCCGGGTTATAAATTTGATGACGAATTTCACCCAACTTTAAAACACAACCGACCAGGTGTTTTGGCTATGGCAAATTCCGGACCTGGAACAAACGGTTCTCAATTTTACATCACGCATATTCCAACGGATTGGTTGGATAACAAGCATACAGTTTTCGGTCACGTTGTGGAAGGACAAGATGTTGTGGATACAGTTGCTCAAGGTGATACTCTAGAAAGTATTGAAATCGTGAGAGTTGGAGCTGAAGCTGAAAAATGGAATGCTGTTGAAGCTTTCAGAACTTTTGAAGGTTCTCGTGCAAAACGTGAAGCTGCAGAAAGAGAAGCTGCCGAAGCAAAAATGGAAGAATTAGCTGCAGGTTTTGATAAAACGGAAAGCGGTTTGCGTTATAAAATGATCCAAAAAGGAAATGGTAAAAAGGCAGAAAACGGTAAGACTGTTTCAGTTCATTATTCAGGTCAATTGGAAAATGGAAAAGTTTTTGATTCTTCTTACACAAGAAAAAAACCAATTGAATTCCCTTTAGGAAGAGGTAATGTTATCGAAGGTTGGGATGAAGGAATTGCTTTGTTGCAAGTTGGAGATAAAGCCCGTTTCGTGATTCCATCTCATTTAGGATACGGTTCTCGTGGTGCTGGTGGTGTTATCCCTCCAAACGCTACCTTGATTTTCGATGTTGAATTGATGGACGTGAAATAATAGAGTTTATTTAGTTATAGATTCTAGCTTAAGCATTTTAAATCTAAAATCTGAACTCTAAAATCTAAAATAATAATCCCAATGATAGTTTATCGTTGGGATTTTTTACATTTACGGCAGTAATCAAAAAACCAAAAATGAAATCAAAAATTTTTATCATTGCTTTAGCGACGATTTTTATATCGTCCTGCAAAACCAAAAAGGCAACAACCGAAAAGGAAATTCCTGTAAAAGAAGAATTAACCGAAGTTGTAACCGTTGTAGAAGAAAAACCAATCGCAGTGTTATCTCCGGTTGCAGAAAATCCAGAAACTATTAAATTGGCATCAACTTATGATGGAGCAAGTTTATATAAGAACAATTGTGCAAACTGCCATCAACTCTACAATGCCGAAGAATTCTCTAAAGAAGATTGGGTTCCGATTATGAAAAAAATGCAAAAGAAAGCAAGAATTACTGATGCAGAAACGTTGGCAATTTTTAATTATTTAGCAAATCAAATCAATTAAAATAATAAGCACTCCGATTGAAAGAGTGCTTTTTTATTGGAACAATTTTTGAAATGAACACTTTATAAATTGTAATTTTGCAATCAAATAAGTCTTTTTATGCGTTATCTTCTGATTTTTACACTCCTCTTTACTTTTTCTGCGAAAGCCCAACAACATTGTGGTTATGATTTTTCATCCTACATCGTACTTCATATCCACGAAGATGGGAAATCAGAAAATATTCCGAATCTAAAAGTGACACTTGTTGACAGTTTGGGTAATGATATCATCAATACAAACAACAAATACAGCTGGAATAAAAAGGATCAGGTCATGAAATTTTCTGAAAATTATAAAATTGATAGCGACGGAAAAAAGATAGAAAACACTCCAGAAAATCAAAAAGCAAGATGGTTTTTTCCTTTTTCAAAGGCGACCTATTTATTGTCTGTTACAAATGATTTTCCAGCTGATAATATGAGGGTTAAGATTGAAGATGTTTCTGTAAAACCTCAATATGAAACCGAAATCATTCAGCTTTATGCTTTCAATATGTATATTTTATGTACTACCCAAGCACAACAAAAGGCTCAACAATTTGGACCTCGTGCTAATAAACCGGTAAATGTGGTGTTGAAGAAAAAATAATCTATTCGATTCTAAATCCGTCTGGAATTACAACACCTTTCTTGATTACGATAATTCCTTCCTTTATAGTGTACCAATCTGTATTGGAATCTTCCAAGTGCTTGCCACCGTTTAAGTGAACATCGTTTCCAATTCGGCAATTTTTGTCAACAATCGTATTGTTGATGTAGCAACGTTTTCCAATTCCAATATTTGTGATGTGTTCCTGATGGTTATGACTGATTTCTTCTAAATTCTGATAGTAATCATTACCCATCAAATAGGAATTTTTAATCACAGAACCTTCGTCAATTCTCGAACGGATTCCAATAACCGAATGTTCAATTTTGGTTGAATTAATGATGCATCCTTCAGCAACTACAGAACGATCGAAAATTGTTTCACCCGTAATTTTTGAAGGTGGCAAAACACGAGCTCTGGTATAAATCTTACTTGAATTATCAAACAAATTAAACTTCGGAATATCATCGGTCAAACCTAAATTTGCCTCGAAGAACGAATCGATGTTTCCAATATCCGTCCAATATCCTTCATACTGATAGCTCAATATTTTTTGATTTCCTATGGCTTGCGGAATGATTTCCTTTCCAAAATCTTTTGTATCTGGATTCGACATTAAATTCACCAACAAATCACGGTTGAAGATGTAGATACCCATCGAAGCCAAATAATGTTTCCCTTCATTTGCCATTTCTGGACTCACTTCAGAGGTCCAATCGGGCAATAATTCTTTAGCTGGTTTTTCAATAAATGATGTAATCAGGCTTTCATCATTGGTTTTTAAAATTCCAAATTCAGGAGCTTCTTTTGCAGTAACTGGTAAAGTTGCGATTGTGATGTTTGCACCGCTTTCGGTATGTGCCTTTATCATTTTATTAAAATCCATCTGATACAATTGATCTCCGGATAAAATCAAGGCATAATCAAATTCATGGTTCATAAAATGTTGCATACATTGGCGAACAGCATCTGCAGTTCCTTGAAACCAAGTTGGGTTTTCTGGAGTTTGTTCCGCAGCTAATATATCAACAAAAGCAGTACTAAAATGACTGAAATGATAGGTGTTTTTAATGTGCTGATTCAAAGATGCCGAATTAAACTGTGTCAATACAAACATCCTTTTAATATCCGAATTGATACAATTTGAAATCGGAATATCTACCAATCGATATTTTCCTGCAATTGGAACTGCTGGTTTTGAACGGCTTTCAGTTAATGGTGCTAATCGGGAGCCTTGACCACCTCCCAAAATAATGGCTAAAATGTTGTTGTTCATAGCTTTTTGTTTTTAGTTTTTTAGTGATTGGTAAACAGTAATATATTCTTCTGCCACTTTATCCCAAGAATGATCAATCTGAAGGATGGTTTTTCTAACAGAATCAAATTTTTCTCTATCATTAAATAAATCAATTCCTCTGGTTATGGAATGATTTACATCGTAAACGCTGGTATTGTCGTGGCAAATTCCAAAACCGCCATCGCCAATATCCCAAACGGTGTCTTTTAATCCGCCGGTTCTTCTAACAATCGGAATCGTACCGTATCGCATGGCATACATTTGGTTCAAACCGCAAGGCTCAACACGCGAAGGCATTAGTAAATAATCGGCTCCAGCATAAATAATGTGGGCCAATTTTTCATTATAACCTATGTAAGCATTATAATTTCCAGGATAAAAATATTTCAATCCGTCGAGGCTGTTTTCCAATTGTTTATCTCCAGAACCTAACATCAAGATATTGATTTCTCTTGGATTTCTGCTTAATGCGGTACTGCAAATTTCGGGCAACAAATCGGCGCCTTTTTCGCCAACCAATCTTCCGATGAAAGTGAATAGAGGCTTGTTGATGTCCAAATTAAATTGCTCACAAATAAATTCCTTGTTCTTGTTTTTCCCAGTTTTGAAATTTTTCAAGTTGAAATTGGAAACCAGCATTTCATCTGTTTTCGGATTCCAAACCTCGGTATCAATTCCGTTTAAAATTCCGATGGATTTTGGTCTTTCATAGCGAAGAAGTGTTTCCAAGCCATTGGCATTATTGCTAATTTCATCCAAATAACTTGGTGAAACGGTAGTCACTTTCCAAGCACATTTTATAGCCGAAGCCAAAGGATTGATGATGCCGTTCCATTCTAGAAAACCTAATTTAGATTGATGGAATTCGGGCAAATAATGCAATTTATCCAACCCAAACCAACCCTGATATTGTCCGTTATGAATTGTCAGTACTGTAGGAGTTGCTTTTAGATGATGATAATTAAAGGCGTTTTGCACCATAAAAGGAATCATTCCTGTATGATGATCGTGGCAATGCAAGATGTCTGGATTCTGATTGGTTTCGGTCAGCCAATTTAAAAACGCAATCTGGAAAGCGGTAAAACGTTCGGTGTCATCGTCATAGGAATACACATTTGGTCGGTCAAACAATTCTGGAATGGCAATCAGATACAATTCAAAACCCAATTTATTTGTCTTTTCCCTAAAAACCGTATAATTGAAATGAAACCAGCCGAGTTTTAATTTTCCTTGATGGATGGTATCAAATTCGTTTTCATTCGTAAATTTATTGTCATAACCAGGAACCACAACTTTAGCGTTGTGACCTAAATTATTCTGGTATTTTGGCAAGGCACCAACAACATCGGCTAGACCACCAACCTTTGCAACTGGATAACATTCGGCACTTATATGATATATTTCCATCTTAAAAAAATTATTTCCATTTGATATTACAGCCTAAACTCGGCTTCTGTGGTTCGGCGATACTTCTGTTGTAGATTACAGCATCAATAGCATTTCTCAAATCGCTTCCGCTTAAAGGAATTCCGTTTCCTGGTCGTGAATCATCCAATTGGCCTCTATAAAACAATTTATCTTGTGCATCAAATAGATAAAAATCAGGTGTGCAGGCTGCATCAAAAGCTTTGGCAACATCTTGACTTTCGTCATATAAATAAGGAAAGTCCATTTTGTTCTGAAAAGCGAATTCCCGCATCATTTCTGGACCATCTTCTGGATATTTTTCAGCATCGTTACTCGAAATCGCAATTATTCCCAAACCTTGAACCCGATAGTCATTTGCAATCATCAAAACCTCTTCCAAAACATGGTGCACAAAAGGGCAATGATTGCATATAAACATTACAAGCGTTCCCTTCATACCTTTCAGTTCATCAAAAGAATAATGGTAGTTTGAATTTGTATCTCTTAACCTGAAAGAAGGAGCTAAAGTTTGTAATGGTAGCATATTTGAAGGTGTTCTTGCCATTATTTATGGTTCTTTTTCATTTATCGAAGTTTGTTTGTATAACTTTCAGATATGGTATGTGAAATTTATAGTTTTAAAAGCTAAATATAATAAAAAAAATTAGAAATTTGAATTCCGAATATTTAATATTAATAATAAATTAATGAATAAAATATGCATTCAGAAATATCTTGGTCGGATTTTGAGAAAGTGGAAATTCTAGTTGGCACAATTACAGCAGTTAACGATTTTCCTGAAGCTAGAAAACCTGCTTTTCAACTGACAATTGACTTTGGAGACAGGGTAGGAATTAGGAAATCTTCGGCTCAAATCACAAAATTATATAACAAAGAACATTTGCTTAACCGACAGATAGTTGCGGTTGTAAATTTTCCTAAAAAACAAATCGGAAAATTCATGAGCGAATGCTTGGTTTTGGGAGCTGTTGGCGAAGAAGGCGATGTTGTTTTGTTGAGTCCTGATTTTCAGGTAGCGAATGGGTTGAGGATTGGATAAAAACTCAAAAGTCTGAAAATCTTTCGACTTTCAGACTTTTAAATTTTATGATTATCAACAATTAAATATCATCAAAATCTATATCGGTAAAGCTGTTTACTTTTGGTTCAGCAACTGTCTCAAGTTCTGCTTTATCGTTGAAATATTCTCTTTTGAAATCTTTTTGGTGCCTTTCAGAAATTACTTCCTCGCCTTTGTGGTTCAAAACATAAGAGGTCATTTCGTCTAGAATTTCTGCGAAAGCGGTAAAATCTTCTTTATACAAGTAAATCTTGTGCTTCTTGAAGTGGAATGAACCATCTTCTTCAGTAAATTTTTTGCTTTCGGTAATCGTGATATAATAATCATCGGCCTTTGTAGCTCTAACATCGAAGAAATAAGTTCTTCTTCCTGCTCTTAAAACTTTAGAAAAAATTTCTTCTTTTTCTAACATATCATTTTCTCTCATAATCCTTCTATCTATATTTGGGTTGTGTTTTGTAGAACTCAAAAATCAGAAAAAAAAGTTAATTGACCAACATTTTATATCATTTCTTTTTCAGAAAGTTGTTTAATATATAACTCTTTGTAATATCCTTCTTGGTTTACGAGTTGATTATGAGAACCTTGTTGTATGATTTTTCCATCATCTAAAATGATAATCTTGTCGGCATTTTTGGCCGAAGAAACCCTGTGTGTAACGATAATCGTGGTTTTGTTTTTGCAAAATTCAAGCAGATTATTAAGAATTGCTTCTTCGGTTTCCGTATCAACTGCTGAAAGTGAATCGTCAAGCAAGAGAATTGCCGGATCTTTTATTATGGCTCTTGCAATAGAAACACGCTGTTTTTGTCCGCCCGAAAGTGTGATGCCTCGTTCGCCCAAAATGGTTTCGTATTGCATATTGAAATTGATTATATTGTTGTGAACAACTGCCATCTTTGCCGCTTCGATCACTTCTTCTTCGGTTGCATCTTCTTTTCCGAACTTGATGTTGTTTTTTATTGAATCAGAAAATAAAAAGGCATCCTGAGGTACAACTCCGATGCTGTCCCTCAAATCAAAAAGATGCTGTTGGCTGATTTCTTTTCCGTCGATAGTGATACTTCCGTCGGTTACGTCGTATAATCTACTAATTAAGGACAAAATACTCGATTTTCCAGAACCTGTTTTTCCAAGAATTGCCAAAGTCTCTCCTTTATTAATAGTGAAAGAAATGTCTTTTAATGCTTGAATATTAGTGTCTTCATAAGTAAAACTCACATTATTGAAAGCAATTGCACCTTGAATAACAGAATGTTCCTTTGAATTATTCTTGATATCCGGTTGAATTTTCAAAAATTCGTTGATTCTCTTCTGTGAAGCTTCGGCCTCCTGAACCATCGATGAAACCCATCCTAAAGAAGCAACAGGCCAGGTTAGCATGTTTACATATAAAATAAATTCAGCAATGATTCCAATGCTAGCAATGCTTCCATTGATGTACATCATTCCTCCGAAATAGATCACAACTAGGTTGCTTACACCAATCAAAGCAATCATCAAAGGACCAAAAAAAGAGTTCACTATTGCAAGATTCATGCTTTTTTGTTTGCTTTCTTCAGATAAATCAATCATATTGTTTTGGTATTGATTTTCTAAAGAATATGCTTTTATCACTCTTATTCCAGAAAAAACTTCCTGCGAAAAGGTGGATAATTTGGATAAATTTTGCTGAAAGGCTGTACTTCGCTTGTTGATTTCGGTACTTAACTTAAAAATAGTATAAGACAGAAAAGGTAGTGGAAGTAGGGTATAAAGCGTTAAAGTTGGCGAAACGTTATACATATATACTATCACAATTGCAAAACGGATGAAAGTATTTATGGAATACATTACAGCTGGACCAACATACATTCTGACTTTTCCGACATCTTCGCTAATTCGGTTCATCAAATCTCCCGTTCTGTTTTGCTTATAAAAATTCTGTGAAAGATTTTCATACTGCCGGAAAACTTCATTCTTCAAGTCGAATTCTACGTGACGTGACATTACAATCAAGGTTTGTCGCATCAGGAAAGTCAAGATTCCTGCAATTATGGTTGTGGCGATGATAAATAGGATATTGTGAAGTAATTCCGTCTTTACAAAACTAGTATCCACAACCTGAGTGCTTTTCATATAATCTTCAATAGCGTTAAGCGATTTACTGATTAATTTCGGCGTGAACAACATGAAAATTTGCGCGATGATGGTAGTAATTATTCCGAACAAAAAACGGTATTTGTATTTGACGAAATATTTATTTAAATATTGTAATTCTTTCATTATATTGTGACAATCTAATATATTATTAAATTTAATTAGTTAAAAATGCCAATAAAGTACATTTTTGGTTTTAAGGTATAAAGAACAAATTTATTAGGGTATTGCTAAAAAAAACCAAATCTATTGCAATGTTTTGATTAAAACTGTAAATTTGTACTGTCTTTTTGATAAAGTCATAATTCATTTAATAAATTAAGTACTATGATAACAGAAGTATTAACCCCAAAAGAACTTCACAAAATTGATCCAGTTTTTGGACAAGTATCATTTGATAACCACGAACAAATTGTTTTTTGCAACGACAAAGATACTGGTTTAAAAGCAATAATTGGTATTCATAACACAGTTTTAGGACCAGCTTTGGGAGGAACAAGGATGTGGAAATATGCAAATGAATGGGAGGCTTTGAACGACGTTTTGAGACTGTCTCGTGGAATGACTTATAAATCAGCAATTACAGGTTTGAATCTTGGAGGAGGTAAAGCCGTTATCATTGGTGATTCAAAAATTGATAAAACACCTGAAATGATTCGCAAGTTTGGAGAATATGTAAACTCTCTAAGCGGAAAATATATCACTGCTGAAGATGTAGGAACTACAACCGAAGATATGGACAATATCAGAGAAGTAACAAAGTTTGTTACTGGTGTTTCTGTAGAAAAAGGTGGTTCTGGAAATCCTTCTCCTGTAACCGCTTACGGTGTTTATATGGGAATGAAAGCAGCTGCAAAATACCAATTTGGCAGTGAGATATTAGAAGGAAAAAAGATTTTGGTTCAAGGTATTGGTCACGTTGGAGAAACGTTGGTTGATTTCTTAACTAAAGAAGGGGCTCAAGTCCAGATTACCGACATCAATCAAGGTAGACTGGAAGAAGTTAGCCAAAAATATGGCGCTTCAATTTTTACTGGAGCTGATATTTACAGTGCTGATGTTGATATTTACTCACCTTGTGCACTTGGAGCTACAATCAATGATGAAACCATTAATAAATTGAAAGCCAGGGTTATTGCTGGTGCGGCAAATAATCAATTGGCAAACGATGCAATCCACGGTCAGATCTTGAAAGGAAAAGACATTCTTTATGCTCCAGATTTCTTGATCAATGCGGGTGGAATCATCAATGTTTATGCTGAAATTGTGGGTTATGACAGTGCTGAAGCAATGAGAAGAACGGAGAACATCTACAACACAACTTTAGAGATTTTTGCTTTTGCAGAACAAAACGGTATCACTACTCAAGAAGCTGCCATGAGAATTGCACAAAACAGAATCGATACTAGAAAAAAAGAAAACGCAACTAAATAAGGAGCATTTTCAATATTATTACTATTTTTGCAAAGCGAAAGAATTTCTTTCGCTTTGTTAATTTTATAAAAGTTCTTACCCGTGTTAAACAGAAGACATATTCGTGTTAAAGTGATGCAAACTATTTATGCCATGCATCAAAGCAAATCAGACAATCTTGAAAAAGAAGAAAAATTTTTATTCTACAGTGTCGAAAATATCCAGGATTTATATTTGATTATGCTTTCGTCTTTGATTGAAATCAAGAAAACAGAAGAAGTTTTTTTAGATAAATCAAGTAAGAAACATTTGGTAACTCCAGAAGAACGCAACCCCAACAAAAAATTCATCAACAATCAAGTAATTGAATTATTATCAGAAAGCAACTCTTTGAGCATTGCTTTAGAGAATAGAAAGATTAACAATTGGGAATTGGCCGATGAATACATCCAGATTTTGCTTCAGGAAATCAAAAAAAGCGATTTCTATGAAAAGTATATGACCAATCGTCTCAATAATTTTGAAGAAGACAAACAATTTGTTCTGGATATTTTTACTGAAATCATAGTCCCAAATGAAAAGCTTTATGAATATCTTGAAGACAATAAACTGACTTGGATTGATGATATTCCGTTGGTGAATACTGAAATCATCAAGCAATTGAAAGCAATCAAGGAAAATAGCGAGATCAAGATTCCAAAGCTTTACAAAGATGCAGATGACAAGGATTTTGTGAAAGATTTGTTTAGGAAAACGGTTTTGAATGAAGGAGCTTTCGCAAAGGAATATATGGATAAAACTCCAAACTGGGATACGGAAAGGATTGCCGAATTGGATACTATCATTTTAAAGATGGCAATTTGTGAGTTTTTGAAATTCCCTTCGATTCCAGTGAAAGTTACTATGAACGAATATTTAGAATTGGCCAAGGAATATTCTACACCAAAAAGCAGTATTTTCATAAATGGAATCCTGGATAATCTGGTTAAAGAATTCCAAGCAAATGATAAATTGAATAAAATAGGAAGAGGTTTAATGTAATCTTAATAATTATTATGATCAATAAAGCGTTAAGTATTGTTGCTGTTGCATTGTTGTTGGTAACAGTATCTTGTAAGAAAGAAACAAGTGTGGTTGCTGAAGGAAATTCAGATGGAAAATTTGCAACGATGAGTTTTGATAAAACAGAACACGATTTCGGAACAATAGATGAAGGTGATAAAGTGGAAACCGTTTTCACATTCACAAATAAGGGTGAAGCAGATTTGTTAATTACGGATGCAAAAGGTTCTTGTGGATGCACAGTTCCAGAATATCCTAAAGAACCAGTGAAGCCGGGTGAAAAAGCTAAAATTAGAGTTTCCTTTAGTTCAATTGGAAAAAAAGGGATGCAAAATAAAACGGTTACTCTTACTGCAAATACTAAATCTGGTGCAGAACAATTGACAATAAAAGCTAGTGTAACTCCAGATCCAAATAAAGTTGTTGATCCCAAAAAACCACTCACTCCAGAACAACTAAAGCAAAGGGAACTTGAAAGACAAGAATTAAGAAAAAAAATAATCCAAAAACAAGGAAATAAATAATGGAAAATTATATGACTTTTTTGCCTTATGTGGCAATGATTGCAGTTTTTTACTTTTTAATGATAAAGCCTCAACAAAATAGGGCTAAAAAAGAAAGAGCTTTTGAAACTGGCCTAAAAGTAGGGGACAAGATTATTACAAAAAGCGGTATCCACGGAAAAATTTCAGAATTGGCCGATACTACAATCGTAATTGAAACGATGTCAGGTAAATTAAAAATGGAACGTTCTGCAATTTCTATGGAAATGAGTTCAAAATTAAATGCTTCGCCAATTATCAAGAAATAATTTTTTTATTCTTATAAAATGAAAAACGCTCCAATCACGGAGCGTTTTTTTATGCATCAAATCAAGATTATTTTTTCTTTTTCTTTGAAGAAGTTTTTGACTTAGAATCTTTCTTGGTTTTCTTTTCTGCTTTACTTTCAATATTTGTAAAATCAGTAGTTGCTGTAAGCTCCGCAATTTTTACGATTACATCAATTGCTTTTTGCATGCTTTCAACCGGAACATATTCATATTTTCCGTGGAAATTATGTCCACCTGCAAAAATATTCGGACAAGGCAATCCCATATAGGACAATCTGCAACCGTCAGTTCCGCCACGAATAGGTTTGATGAGTGGTTTAATGTTCAATTGTTTCATTGCCTTTTCAGCTAAATCAACAATATATTTTACCGGTTCAACCATCTCTTTCATATTGTAGTACTGGTCTTTCACTTCAGTAATTACAATATCTTCACCAAATTGTTTCGCAAATTTCTTGTTGAATTTTCTAGTGATATCGTGGATCAATTCCTTTCTTTTCAAGAATTTTTTCGCATCGTGGTCACGGATAATCAATTCCAGAACCGTTTCCTCAATACTTCCTTTTAAATGGTGAACGTGAAAAAATCCTTCGTAGCCTTTAGTTTCTTCAGGAGTTTCACCTTTAGGCAATTCATTGATGAAATCATTGGCAATCAACATCGAGTTGATCATTTTTCCTTTTGCATAACCTGGATGAACGCTTTTTCCTTTGAACGTAATTTTCGCTCCAGCAGCATTAAAGTTTTCATATTCCAATTCTCCAATTTGGCTTCCGTCCATCGTGTAAGCCCATTGAGCTCCGAATTTCTTCACATCAAATAAATCAGCACCACGACCAATTTCCTCATCTGGTGTAAACCCAACCCTGATTTTTCCGTGCTTGATTTGTGGATTCTGAACCAAATATTCCATAGCGGTAACAATCTCTGTTAAACCAGCTTTATCATCAGCACCAAGCAAAGTTGTTCCATCCGTTGTAATGATGGTTTGTCCTTTATATTGCAATAGATCCTTGAAATAATTTGGAGATAAAACGATATTTTGTTCAGCATTCAAAACAATATCGTCACCGTCATAATTTTCTACAATTTGTGGTTTCACATTAAAACCTGTAAAATCTGGAGTAGTGTCATAATGTGCTACAAAACCAATCGTTGGCACTTCATGCTCAACATTACTTGCAAGTGTTCCCATTACGTAACCATTTCGGTCTTTGGTAACTTCGGTCAAGCCGATGGCTTTTAATTCCTTAACCAATAAATTGGCCAAAACCAATTGCTTTTTAGTACTTGGAGTGGTTTCAGAATTCGGATCCGATTCTGTATCAATGGTAACATAGCTGAAAAAACGATCAATAATGTGTTGCATAATTTATTTTTGAAGTATTATGAATTTTATGAGGACAAAGATACAAATTGTTAACTTTTTACAATGTTAAGTTTATCAATAAATACCTCTATTGTTCGGTTATAATTGGTGCTGCCAAGCAACTTTCTGGAATGGAAAAAGCATCTACCAAAGCAACAGCATTCGGACGAAGATCCCAACACAATTGATTCACCATTTTCCGAATGGCTTTCGTTTTTACACCTTCCATATAACCATCTTCCAGAAACCAACCTTTGTTTTTTTCTATTTGTGAAAGAGCATAAAGCTGGCATAATTCGGTTAGAATTGCTTTGCAGTTTTCATCCTTAGTGTTCTCAATTGCAGTATAAAATTGTTCTAAAACCACTCGTTCCAGATAGGCTTGAGCCACTTCAATCATTTGATGTTGCACCACATTAAAGGCATCATAGGAATCTAATCCACCATCGATAAGCTTTTTCAAACGCTTTGCAGCCGAATTTAAAATTTGTTTTTCTCTGTATTGAAAGGCATTCAAATGAAATTCCCTGTCAAGTAGATGGGCTTCATCGGTGTTTCTGGTTGCAAACGGATTTTTCTGAGAAATCACCGTTTTCGCCTGATCATATACATAATTGATGATACCAAAAGCATTCATTTCTCCAAACTCCTTCCTGAATTCCGACAATCGATTTTTGGCTACCAATTGCATCAAAACCGTATTGTCTCCTTCAAAAGTGGTGTAAATTTCCGTGTCATTTTTCAAGGCATCAATCCTGTTTTCTGACAGATAGCCTTTTCCGCCACAGGCTTCACGGCTTTCCTGCAAAGTATCTCTAGTGTTCCAAGTAGAGTAGGCTTTCATTCCCGCTGCAAGTGCCTCGATTTCCTGCATTTCCTCTTCCTTTTTATGGATGAATCTTTGCGTAACGTATTGCAGTCCGAAGTGAATCGCGTAGACTTTCGCCAAATAAGGAAAGAGTCTTCTCTGGTGCATCCTGTAATTCAAGATTGGTACTTCCGAACCACCTTCCGGACCAAATTGCCTTCTGGTATCGCTGTATTTTATGGCAATGGTCAAACCTGATTTTGCGGCTGCTAAAGCCGAACGTGGAATACCGATTCGACCTCCAACCAAAGTGCCAAGCATTGTAAAAAACCGTCTGTTGTCACTAGGAATAGGACTTTCAAATTCCCCTTTTTCATTTATCTGTGCAAAACGATCCAACATATTCTCTTTCGGAATCACCACATTATGAAATTGGATGATGCCATTGTCAACACCGTTCAATCCCATCTTCAAACCGCAATCCTTGATGGTAATTCCTTCTAAAACATTCATTTCCACATCCCGCAACGGAACGATAAAAGCATTCACGCCAAAATCATGTCCGTCGATGATCAGTTTTGCAAAAACTGTTGCCATCCTTCCATGATTGGCCGCGTTGCCAATATATTCCTTTTGGGCATTTTCATGTGGGGTATGAATTGTAAAGGTTTTATCTTCGTGATTGTAAGTTGCAGTCGTTTCTATTCCTTTCACATTCGACCCGTGATGGGTTTCGGTCATGGCAAAACAACCAGGTAAATCAAGCGTTCCAACATCTCTCAAGTATTTTTCATAATGTTTTTCCGTTCCCAGCGATTGGATGCTCATTCCCCAAAGTCCGAATTGAACACCGAATTTTATCACCAAGCTCAAATCGTGGTAGCTCAATGTTTCCATTATTGCAAAATAATCGGCAATATTTTCGCCACCTCCATACTTTTTTGGATAGGCCATGTTGCCAAGATTTTCATCAGCTAGAATCTTGCACCATTCCAATACTTTTTTCCTATAAACAAAAATATCGGTCGAAGTTTCATATTCAAATTCAGGTCTTGAAATCACTTCCTTTACCTTATTGATAATTGGAGCCTCTTCTCCGTCAAGGATGGATGTCAGTTTGGCAACATCAAATTCAGTTACAGTTCCATATTCCGAAGTAATGGTTTTCGGACTTTCCTTAAAGATGTTGATGACTTCCTCGCTTAAAAGACCAAGGTTGTTTTCTAGTTCTTCAAATTGAGGTTTATAAGTAATAATTGTGTCATCTTTATCAGAAAGTGATACAATCAAATCGAAAAGGGTTGTAATTTTCTGTGAAGATGCAATTTGCCTTTCAATGGTTTTTTTCCAATCCGATAATTCCGATCGGGAAGGAGGAACAGCAAGATTTATTTTGGATAAAAGAAATTCTTTTTCTTCTGGCTTTAGCCAATCTCGGGAAGAAATAAATACAGACAAGGTTTCGAATTCTTTTTTGGTCAAGATGTCATCCGACCAAGCCAAATATAAATAGGGAAGAAATATAGAAAGTTCAGAAGTGTTCATAGATAAGGTTTTAGTGTTTTCTAAAAATAAGAAATAACTATCAAAACCCTTTTAAAGAATTGTTAATTTAAAAATTTGTGTTTAGGTTTACTTTTTCTGTGATTGATATCTTCGAAGCGAATGAATCGCATTCATCTGAATTTTTTGTTGCATAAAATCCGTCCATCCCAAAAGATAACCCGGCAATCCTAGAGCCTGTTTGCTCCATTTCCAAATATCAAAATGATCCGTGTGTTTGATGATGAGTCCATCTTTGAACACAAAAGAAGCCTTAATTACATTCACAACATCACGATTGGTTTTACTGAAATTATAAGTAGCCACCCATTTTGCGGAACCTGAAAATTCATCAGCCGTTACATCCGAAAACTCAATCTTTAAATTGCCTTTGCTTTTCTCGATGAGCATTTCCCACATGTCTAGTACATCTTGTCCTTCCAATTTACCAAAAGCAGGGTCTTGAAATTGAATATCTTTATGATAACAGCTCGCCATTGTTTTTGCATTTCCTTCTGCAAATCCGGCATAGAATTCTTCAATCAGGTGTTGTTTCTGGTTCATGATTTAGTTGTAAAGAGATTTTATTTCTGTTTTTGTATCGAAGGTTTTTGATTCTTCGGAAGTGCCAAACGTTTGAAAATCCGATTTTTTGTTGATTGCTGTAAAATGACCTGTTTTACTGCTAAAAGTATCTTCATTTCCTTTGATTCTAAATCGAACATCGGTCACGAGAATCCCTTTTAATTTGTTCATTTCGGTTGCAGTTAGGAAATAATAGGCAATTGTTTTCTTTCCTTTTAATTCTCGAATGCCTTTATCGGTACAGGTTATATACGAACCATCTTCTAAAATAATATAAACTGTATCGCCTATATAAAATGTTTCGTTTGAAACTTCGATGCCCAATTTCAGCAATCCGCCTTTTTCGGTTTTTGCAATCTGAACTTCTAAAATTCCCGTATAGGCATAGTCTTTACAGGAAAATTTCCAAGTACTGGTTGCATTATATTCCTTTCCGTCCTTGGCAATCATCTTTTCTTGGGCCGTTGCAAAAAAGGATTGGGTTATGAACAATAGTATAAATAGGTGTTTAATAAGTGAGGGTTTTTGCATTTTGTTTTTGGTCTTTTTATTTATATTCGTCGGTCCAATCGGTCGATTTTATAGCCGAAACTTTATTTTCATTATTGATAGTCACTCGTAATTCCTTGGTTACAAAAGTTCGTTGGTATTCGGCCTTGTATCGAAAAACATAGCTGTCTTCATTCACATTATGAATCACTTGGGCCAATTTTATATCCTTGAAATCACCATATTTTATTCTGTATTTTCTACATGTACTCGTCAATCGTTCCAAAGTGGTGTTCTGAATTACAGATTCTGTAGCTTCACTTTTACTAAAAGGCTTGAATTTAGAGGTGTTGCAGGTCATCAAAACCCTTTTTCCTAAAGCATAAGCTTTGTCTTTTTTTGCTTTATCAACACTTGTGGGTTCAACAATTTCGATTTTTGGTATTTCGGCAACTTTGCTTTTAGATTTACATGCATTCAACACAAAAACAGTTAGGATTAAAAGTACAATCGTTTTTTTCATAGTTCGTTTATTTTTAATAGTAGATCGGGGTTGGGACAATTTTTAAGATAGAAATCCAAATCATTCTGGCTGGAAACTCCGGGGTAATCTCCTTCATAATCTTCGATTTGGTCTATGATTTGAAAGTGCAAATGTGGTGCATAGTCTCCATTAACGGATGAATCTCCCAAAGTTCCAAGCTGTTCTCCTGCTTTGAAAGTGGTTCCGATTTTTAATGTTTCGATACTTTCAATGGATAAATGACCGTATAAAGTGTAAAATTCAACACCATCGATTTTATGTTTCAGGATAATTGTAGGGCCATAATTTCCCAAGCCAACATTGTAATCAAAACTGTGAACAATTCCGTCAAGTGCCGAAAGTACAGGGGTTTCTTCCTTGATCCATAAATCAATTCCAATATGGATGTTTCGTTCCTCTAATTCAATATCATTAAAGATATTGCTTCTTTTATATAGATTTCTGAATTCCTTATAGCCACCAAAAGCAACCTTTGCATTATCTTTTTTCAAATAGTTACTGATATAATCTTCAAAATCATCTACATTTTTCAAAGTCAATAAAGCAGTATTTGAAATGGACAAATCGATGGGTTTATATTGTTGATAGGGAATGGAAGCATCAATAACTTTTACGTTCTTTTGGGCTAATAAAACAGATTCTAATGGAGACATTCTGGTTTGGATTTAATTCAGTTTAAATTTAAAATAAAAAAAGCCAACATAAAAATTTTACATTGGCATTATAACGTTTAATTAAGAAACTAATTATTTTTTGATTTCGATTTTAGAATCTTCACCCGAAACTTTAACGGTTGTTTTTTTATCGCCATCTTTAGTGGAAACATCAAGTCCATCTTTTCCTATTGATACTGATGTTCCATCTTCTTCCTCAACTTCTGGAGCTGCAGGAACTGGTGGTGGAGCAGGAGCTGCAACTGGTTCTGGTGGAGGTGGTGGAGGAACGGTGGTGTCTTTTTTGCACGATATAATTGCCATCATTGACATTACACCTAAAGCGAATACGATTTTTTTCATATTTTTTGGTTTTGGTTATACAAATTGAACTTTAAATATACGGCTTTTATTGTATAGTTCAATCTTTTATAGCTCATATGATTTGACAAAAAAAAATCCCAACTGTAAAGATTGGGATTTCTTTTATCTATTAATACAAACTCGGATATTCATCTGGTTTTGCCTCACTCATGATGGCATACACTTTCTCGAAAATATCTTCTGCCGAAGGCTTCGAGAAGTAATCGCCATCTGTTCCATAAGCCGGACGGTGTGGTTTGGCAGCCAATGTTTCAGGTTTACTGTCCAGATATTTATAAGCATCTTGAACATCTAAAATTTGTTGTAAGATATATGCCGAAGCTCCTCCAGGAACATCTTCGTCAATTACTAAAAGACGATTGGTTTCGGCAATACTTTTTACAATATCGTGATTGATGTCAAACGGCAACAGCGATTGAACGTCAATAATTTCAGATTCAATACCAATTTCTGATAATTCTCTTGCAGCTTGTTGAACCAATCGCAACGTCGAACCATAGGAAACCAGTGTAATATCGTTACCAGATCTAATGGATTCTACAACACCAATCGGAGTTTTAAATTCTCCCAGGTTCGTCGGCATTTTTTCTTTCAAGCGATATCCGTTCAAGCATTCTACAACCAAAGCAGGTTCGTCGGTTTCCAATAAAGTATTATAAAAACCAGCTGCTTTAGTCATATTTCGCGGAACCAAAACGTGAATTCCACGAATCGCATTGATGATCATTCCCATCGGAGAACCTGAATGCCAGATGCCTTCCAAACGGTGTCCACGAGTCCTGATGATTAGCGGTGCTTTTTGTTTTCCTTTTGTTCTATACTGTAAAGTAGCCAAATCATCACTCATAATTTGAATCGCATAAAGCAAATAATCCAAATATTGAATTTCGGCAATCGGTCGTAAACCTCTCATTGCCATTCCAATTCCCTGACCTAAAATGGTCGCTTCACGAATTCCTGCATCGGCAACACGAAGTTCTCCGTATTTTTCCTGCATTCCTTCGAGACCTTGGTTTACATCCCCAATATTTCCGGCATCTTCACCAAAAATCAAGGCTTCAGGATATTTGCTGAAAATAGCATCAAAATTGTCACGCAAAATCAAACGGGCATCAGCATCCTCGGCAGGTTCGTTATAAGTTGGTAACACTTCCTCTACAGAAAAAACATTCTGTTCTGATTGTGAAAACAAGTGTGAACTGAATTTTGGTTGTATTTTTTCGGTATAATTCACAATCCAATCGGCCAATTCTTTTCTAGAGCTTTCGTTTACAATACGGCGTAAAACTTTACGAGCCGTAATCAGGATTTCTTTTCTAATAGGTTCTTTTATACCTTTTAATTCAGTAGTATGCTTGTTGATGAAATCCTTTTTTTCGCTTGTTTCAGCAATTTTATCCAACAAGGCTATTAGTTCTTTTTGTTCGTTTTTTGTTGGAGTAACGAAGGCTTCCCAGGCTGCTTTTTTTCCATCGAGTACTTCTTTCTTGATGGCATTTTCCATTTCGTCCAATTCTTCTGGAGAGGCAATGTTCAAAGCAATCATCCATAATTTCATCTGGCGAACACAGTCAAAATCGCTTTCCCAAGCCAATCGTTCGGCATTTTTATAACGCTCGTGGGAACCAGAAGTAGAGTGTCCTTGAGGTTGTGTCAATTCATTAACGTGAATTAAAACCGGAACGTGTTCTTCTCTTGCAATTTGTGCTGCTTTTTGATAAGCGTCAACCAAGGCTGGATAATCCCAACCTTTCACACGAATGATTTCGTATCCATTTCCATTCTCATCACGTTGGAAACCTTTTAAGATTTCAGAGATATTTTCCTTTGTAGTCTGATGTCTGGCATGAACCGAAATTCCGTATTCATCGTCCCAAACACTCATTACCATCGGAACTTGCAAAACTCCGGCAGCATTAATAGTTTCGAAAAACAAACCTTCGGAAGTACTGGCGTTACCAATTGTTCCCCAAGCGATTTCGTTTCCATTGATTGAAAAATTAGTTTTATTATGAATTCCTGTAACGTTTCTGTAGATTTTTGAAGCTTGAGCCAAACCTAACAAACGTGGCATTTGTCCAGCAGTTGGAGAAATATCAGCACTTGAATTTTTTTGCAACGTCAGGTTTTTCCATGAACCGTCTTCGTTCAAACTATGGGTTGCAAAGTGACCACCCATTTGACGTCCAGCCGACATTGGGTCGTGTTCAATATCAGTATGACCATACAAACCTGCAAAGAATTGCTGAATGCTCATCTCACCAATCGCCATCATAAAAGTCTGATCCCTATAATATCCTGAACGAAAATCGCCGTTCTTGAAAGCCTTAGCCATTGCAAGTTGCGGCACTTCTTTTCCGTCGCCAAAAATCCCGAATTTGGCCTTTCCGGTCAATACTTCACGTCTCCCAAGAAGACTACATTCTCTACTGGTTATGGCAATTTTATAGTCGTTTAAAACTTCGGTTTTAAAATCTTCAAACGAAATTTCTTTCTTGGTTTGTGGGTTTGTCATAATGGTCTTCTTAAGGATTCTCAAGCAAATTTAATTAAAACTATCGATTTATCATAATAGGGTAAGGAAAATATAATTTGATTATTGATAATGAAAAAGGCTTGAATGATTAATTTTTTGAATAATATTTAGTAATTATTTCTGTAATATGATAAATGTTTATATCTGCTCTGTTATTGATTAATCATTTGTTAGAAAATAAATGTATTAAGAAGAGGAAAAGTAACAATAATTTTGAATTTTAATGTAGTTATCCAACAACACAAATTACCTCATGCCTAACCGGAAAATTAACCGAATTCGCAATAAAGCATAGTTCATTCGCTTTTTTATGCAATTCATTGGCCAAATCAATTTGAGAAGCATCGGTAATGGTTACGACAGGATGTAACACTACTTCCGTAAAACGTCCACCATCGCCTTCGGTAATCATGGTTCCTGTGGCGTTGTCTTCATAATCAACCACTGTGATTCCCGCTTTTACGCAAACGTGCAAATAGGACATCATGTGGCAAGCCGAAAGTGAGGCAACCAATAAATCTTCGGGATTGTGCTTGGTTTTGTCGCCATGAAAAGTAGGATCTGCCGAACCTTCGAGTGTTGGTTTTCCCTCAATTAAAATAATATGATTTCTATCATAAGCTCGGTAGGAAGACGTTCCAGTTCCTTTGTTTCCAGTCCATTTGACTGTTAGTTTGTAGTTGTGTTGTAGGTTCATAGACTTAAAAATTTAATTATTTTTATCGCATAGAAACATAGAAAGCAATAATTTAGAGTTGAGCTTGTCATTCCGACGGAGGAGGAATCTCAACAACGAGAGCAACTAACGGAGATTCCTCCTCCGTCGGAATGACAAAATGTGTGAAATTCTGATTAGTTTCTATGTCATAAAAAATTAATTCTCAAATTTATTCTTTTTTGACTTCTTATAGCGAAACCGCATACTATTTTTTACTTTTGCAAAACAACAACTCAACAACAATGTACAAACTTATACTTCGTCCGATACTTTTTTGGTTTGACCCTGAAAAAGTGCATTATTTTACTTTTTCTTTAATTCGAACGCTATCAAAAATTCCAGGATTTACTTCGCTTTTCAAATCTTTATATGAAGTAAACGACAAACGATTAGAAACAGAAGTTTTTGGTTTGAAATTTAAAAATCCTGTCGGATTGGCTGCAGGTTTCGACAAGGATGCCAAATTATATAAGGAACTTTCGAATTTTGGTTTCGGATTCATTGAAATCGGGACGCTTACGCCAAAAGGACAAGAGGGAAACCCGAAGAAACGTCTTTTCCGTTTAAAAGAAGATCAGGCAATCGTGAACCGAATGGGATTCAACAACGGTGGAGTTAAGGAAGCGGTTGAACGATTGAAGCAAAATAATGGCGTCTTAATCGGTGGAAACATAGGAAAAAATAAATTGACACCAAATGAAGATGCTGTCAAGGATTATGAAATTTGTTTTGATGCCTTGTATGATTTTGTGGATTATTTTGTGGTGAATGTGAGTTCGCCAAACACGCCAAATCTTCGTGCTTTGCAGGATAAGGAACCTTTGACGCAATTGCTTCAAACGTTGCAGGATAAAAATTTGGCTCGACCAAAACAAAAACCAATTCTGCTTAAAATTGCTCCAGATTTGACCAACGAACAACTTTTGGACATCATTGATATTGTAAATCAAACTAAAATAGCGGGTGTAATTGCAACCAATACAACTATTTCTAGAGAAGGTTTGAAATCCATCAACAAAATAGAAATGGGTGGGCTTTCGGGAAAACCTTTGACAAAACGTTCTACGGAAGTTATCCGATTCTTATCGGAAAAAAGCAACAAATCGTTTCCAATTATTGGAGTAGGAGGAATTCATACTGCCGAAGATGCTATTGAAAAATTAGAAGCTGGAGCGAGTTTGGTGCAACTTTATACAGGCTTTATTTACGAAGGACCAGCTTTGGTAAAAGCCATTAATCAGAAGATTTTAAAAGAAAAACGAGTCTAAATTTACTAATAAAGTACGTCAGTTTTTCACTTATTACTTTAAACGGCTAATAAATTCCAATATTTCCGAAACATCCAAAACATAATCGGGAGAAGTATGTTCAATCGCATTATTTGGCATAAAAGGCATATCGGCAGTTTCAGGTTTTTGAACTACGATGGTTCCGCCATTGTTTTTGATGGCGATTAGTCCATCGGTTCCATCGGCATTTGCTCCAGAAAGTAGGATTCCAACAAGTGCTTTGCCGTAAATGTCCGAAGCAGATTCAAAAGCTACATCAATACTCGGACGGCTGTAATTAACTTTTTCGGATGTGTCAAGCGAAAGCAAATCATTTTTTTCGAATAGCAAATGATAGTCGGACGGAGCGATATAGATAAAACCAGCTTCCAATACCACTTTATCTTCGACTTCTTTTACAGGAATCTTGGTTTTCACTGCAATCAATTCTTCCAAGGTTGTATCTTCGGTATGCTTTCTGTGAAGTATGATTACGATTGCAAATGAAGGGATTTCAAGGTGAGGCAGGATTTTGAGAAGCACATCGAGACTTCCAGCAGAACCGCCGATGATCAAGACCTTACAGTCGGAAATTAATTTGTTTTTCTCCATATTTTTTCTTTTTCAAACTGTTTGTATCTTTTTTGCATCGAAGTGAATTTTATGGTTTCCTTGCTTCCAAGAGCCAAATAGCCCAATTTCGACAAACTATCATCAAAAAGATGCAGGGCTCTTTCTTGCAAATCCTTATCGAAATAAATCAGTACGTTTCGGCATAAAATTAAATCAAACTCATTAAAAGATCGATCGGAAACCAAATTATGCTGCGAAAAAACCATTTTTGAAGAAAGGTCTTCGCCAAATTTCGCCAGTCCATAATTGGCGGTATAATAATGGGAGAAGTCTTTTTTTCCGCCCGAAGCCATATAATTTTCAGAATATTGTTTCATCATCCGTAAAGGAAAAACCCCTTTTCGGGCCACTTCTAAAACCATTGGACTAATATCGGTGGCATACAGCAATGACTTATGCAACAAATCGGCTTCTTTGAGCAAAATGGCCATCGAATATACTTCTTCTCCAGTGGAACATCCTGCATGCCAAAGTCTTATAAAAGGTTTTGTTGCCAAAACAGGCAATATTTCGTTTCTAAGGATATTATAAAAATGTGGGTCGCGAAACATCTCGGTTATGTTTACCGTAATTTCTTCGACCATTCGACTGAAATAATCCGAATCATCAATTATTTTTTCCAGAAATGCAGGAAAGTTCGTAAAGCCGTCAAGCTGATAGAGCCTGTCAACACGTCGTTTGAAGGATGCCATAGAATAACCACTGAAATCATATCCGTAGTTTTCATACACCTCATTGATGAGTATTTCCAGCTCTCGATCGTTTATCATTTTGGTTTATATATGACTTAATATTTTGAACAGTTTATCGATATCAACAGGCTTTGCAACATACTCATCGGCTCCAGCCTCAATACATTTTTCTCGATCACCAATCATGGCTTGGGCTGTAACGGCAACAATCATTGTAGATTGTCGGTTTGGAATTTCTTTTATCAGGGGTATGGCATCATATCCGTCAATATCGGGCATCATCATATCGAGTAGGATGGCATCAAAATGATCATCACCTTTTAGTATCCGTAAAGCTTCACGGGCACTCAAACAGGAAATACATTCAAATGATCTCGAACGCATAACGGCCGAAAGCGCAAAAATATTCCGTGTATCATCATCAACTATTAAGACTCTTTTTTTCATATCTAGAACTTAAAAGCGATCGTAAAGCCAAACTCTCAACAACGACAATAATTGATCGACATCTACAGGTTTTGTAATATAATCTGAAGCTCCTGCATTGATGCATTTTTCCCGATCACCAGTCATAGCCTTGGCTGTAACAGCAATTACCGGAAGATTTTTCAATTTAGGATTTTGTCTTATTATGGATGCTGTTTCATAACCGTCCATATTTGGCATCATCATATCCAGCAAGACTACATCAATTTCTGGATGTTTTTCTAATGCTGAAATGGCTTCATTTCCGTCAATGGCTGTAATAATATTCATCTTTAAGGCTTCTAGTGCTTTTGTCAGAGAATAAATGTTTCTAACATCATCATCTACCACTAAAACCGTCTTGTCGTTTAAAATGTTGTTCAGAAGGTTGCGTTTTTTTGGAGCACTTGTTGTCTTATTTTCTTCCATAAGATGCATAAAAAGTGATACTTCATCGAGCATTCTCTGATAAGAATGAGCTGTTTTTACTACAATAGAATCGGCATATTTTTTAATCTTCAATTCTTCTTTCATCGACAAGCTTTTTCCTGTAAAAACAATTACAGGAAGATTCGTCAATTCTGGATTTTTCCTAACATTTTCAAGGATTTCGTAGGCTTGCTTGTCGGGAACTCCCATGTCCAAAATCACGCAATCCACATCTGATTTTTGCAAGGCATCCAAACCATCTGATACGTCACTTTTAATTTCAGAATTGATGTTATAGGTTTCCAAGAAATAGGCGAGGGCCTTGGCATGTTTGGAATTATCCTCTATAATCAATACTTTTTTCGATTCGCGGTTGATGATGTGTTCAATCTTTTTAAAGATTTCTGGCATCTGCTCAAAAGCAACTGGCTTGTCAAGGAAATTCACAGCTCCTTTCAAAAGGCTTTCTTGCTTTAATTTATGAGAAGACATGATGTGAACAGGAATGTGCTTTGTTTGCGAATTGTTTTTCAATTCCTCCATCACTTCCCATCCACTTTTTATTGGCAATTGAATATCCAAAAGGATTCCAACCGGTTTGTAAACAATGGCAAGATTCAGGGCATGATCTCCCCGAACCGACACAATACCTTTGTATTTTCTTTGACGGGCAAATTCCAATAACGATTTTGCAAAATTAATGTCGTCTTCCACAATCAGGATAACACGGTCGCCTTCCTGGATGGCTTCCCTGTCGTCGGGAACATCTTCTGGAATATGAGCACTTAAATATTTATTGTCCTTTGGCTTATTTTTCTTTTCTTCTTCTTTTTCTTCTTCTTCAATTTCCTGTGAAGGAGAATAGGTTTGTGACTTTTCGATCAATTGCCCTGCAGATGAACCAATGATTGGAATGGAAAGAGCAAATTCACTTCCTTCATTGACAGTGCTTGATAGCATAATTTCGCCTTTGAGCAATTTGGCCAGTTCACGGCTTATGGAAAGTCCGAGACCGGTTCCGCCATATTTTCGTTTTGTAGAACCATCGGCTTGCTGGAAGGCCTCAAAAATGAGCGGTTGTTTTTCCCTTGGAATTCCAATTCCTGTATCCTTTACAACAAAGCAGATGAATCTTGGATCATTTGGATTTTTCTTGACTTCTAACGTAACGGATCCTTCCGACGTGAATTTAATGGCATTCGAAATCAAGTTTTTCAAGATTTGTTCCAGTCGCATCTTGTCGGTTTTGATGACCAATGGAGCATCGTTAGCTATAATTTTGAATTCAATTCCTTTCTCTTTTGCAACTTCATTAAACAGGTCATTCAGGCTTCCGGTTACTTCACTGATGGTAATATCCGACAATTCAAGTTCCATTTTTCCTGCTTCAATTTTAGATAAATCCAGAATTTCATCAATCAATCCCAACAACCCATTTCCAGAACTTTGAATCACTTTTGCGAATTCAATCTGTTCCTCGTTCATATTACTGTCGTTGTTTTCCGATAGTAAACGGCTCAACAGCAGAATAGAATTTAAAGGTGTTCTCAATTCGTGCGACATATTGGCTAGGAATTCCGATTTGTAACGCGTTGTAAGCTCCAAGTCTTCGGATTTCTTTTGGATTTCCATATTTTTTTCTTCCAATAAGACACTTCTTTCTGAAAGTTCCTCGTTGGTTTGTTGCAATTCTTCCTGTTGCACTCTCAATTCTTCTTCCGACGCTTGAAGTTTTTCCGTTTGGGCTTCAAGCTCGGCATTCATGCTTTCCAATTCGCCGTGTTGTGTTTGCAATTCTTCCGATTGGGCTTGGGTTTCCTCCAAAAGTTCCTGAACGCGTTTTCGGTTTTGGGCCGCTTTTATCGCTATTCCGATATTGTTTGATATGGAAGATAAAAATTCAATGTCGCGTTTGCTGTATTGCTTTAAAGTTGCAAGTTCTATCACGCCATTAATCTTGTCTTCCATAACTGGAACTGCCACAACATGCCCTGGTTTCAATTCGCCTAAAGCATAAGAAATCCTGATATCTTCGGGAGAAATTGATTTCAATTCCATAAGTCTGCCCGATGAAGCTGCTTGTCCGGTTAGGCCTTCTCCAATTTTAAAGCTTTCTCTTCCTTGGTTCAAAATATAGCTGTAGCCTGCAGCAGTTTTCAATTCGTCGCCTTCTACAAGATACATCACACCGGCATTACTGTTTGTGTATGTGGCGAGATATTCAACAATATCTTTGGTTAATTGTTCCAAAGTTTTTTCGCCAATCATTACCATATTCAATTCGGCAATTCCAGCTCGAAGCCATTCCTTATCGGATAAATTAGTAAAAGAATGGTGGAGCGATTGTGCCATGTTGTTAAGCGAATCGCCAATACTACTTAAAGCATCACTTTTAGTAGCGTCAACCCTTATTTTATAGTTTCCTTCAGAAATCTGACCTGCAACGCCACTAATGATTCGGATTCTTTCGGCAGTTTCTTCTTCGCTTTTTTCTAAATCTCTTTGCAATTTGACCCTTGCCGTAAAGTCGTTTAATATTCTTCCGAAAAATAAGACACTGCTGATAATTGCAATTATAGAAGCTATAATAATTAGAATCAAACTGTAGTTTCCGTATCGTTCAGAAGTAGCAATTCGTTCTTTCAAGAGTGTTTGCTCTTGATTTTCCATAATCTTAAAAAGACTTCGGATGTTGTCCATCTGTCTTCTACCTTCATCAAGTTCGGTTGCCTCAACAGTATGTCCTTTTCGCTTTTCGTCAATACGAATGGCCAAATAATCAAAAAATTTCTTTTTTAGTTTTTTCAGTTCTTCCAGGCTTTTTTGCTGTGATGCATTGTCTTGCGTCAGGATTTGAAGTTTTTCTATTGATGAATTGCTTTCGGCTTCTGCATTGACATAACGTTTCAAAAAATCTTCCCTTCCTGCAATAAGAAAACCTCTCATTCCTGTTTGGGCATCGAGCAAAAATAAGGATGTATCGTTGATGTTATAAAGTACTTCATGAGTGTGATTGACCATTCGGTTACTTTCTATAAGGCTTCTAATACTCAAATAAGATGCTGTTGAACTGACAATTAGCAACAGCATGGAAAGGCTAGAGCTTACTAATAAATTTCTTTTAAAATTGCTATCCATATAAAAATGCGATTAAATATAGTTTTAAACAGGTAAAATGATGATAAAGCAAGATCCGATTCCAATTTCGCTTTTTGCAGTAATCAACCCGTTGTGTTTTTCAATTATTTTTTTAGCTATTGCCAATCCAATTCCGGTTCCTTCGTAGGCCTGACGGTCATTTAAGCTTTGGAAGATGATAAAAATCTTGTTCAGATAATTTTCATCAAAACCAATACCGTTGTCTTTTACAGTAATTCTGCAATATTTTCCTGTTGGAGAAGGCTTGCTTCCAAACTCTTTTTCTTCAATAAATTCTGATTGTATTTCAATTTCGGGAGGAATGTCTTTCTTGGAAAATTTTAATGAATTACCAACCAGATTCTGGAAAACTTGACGCAACTGACTCGGAATACTGCTGATTTCAGGAAGTTTTTCGATTTTAATAATTGCATTTTTTTCTTCAATGAGATAATCAAAATCCGAAAGGACTTCATGAACAACTTCATCCAAATCAGTTTTTTCAAAAGGCACTTTGGCAGATAATCTTGAATAATCGAGCAGGTCGGTAATAAGTTTAGACATTCTTCCAGCCGAAGCCAATGCACGATCTACATAATTAGTAGCCTTTTCATCTTCTACAAGGTATTTTTCCTTTAAAAGCTTGATGAACATTTCAATTTTTCGAACAGGTTCTTTCAAATCGTGTGACACTACCCAAGAAAACTGTTGCAATTCATGGTTGCTGAATTCCAACTCCTGATTTTTCACAATCAATTCCTTTGTTCGTTCGGCCACTTTTTCTTCCAGGATTTCATTCGCAAGTTTTTGTTCCTGAATATCTGTAAAAGTTCCAACCCAACGCGTTATAGCATCGTTGTGTAATATAGGAAGGATTTTCATCTTAAAATGACGAAACTCATTTGTAGCCAAATGACGGATTCTCATTTCGCAGGCAAATTCTTTTCCTTCTTTGAAATGATCTTCCCAGCTGGTGCACAAATGATGGTCATCAGGATGCGATTCTGGAAAAGAAGCGGGGTCACTTGAATACTGAAACCATTTGTCGTTTACATATTCAATCGGACCTTCCTTGGAAATGATAAAAGCAATTTCAGGCAAAGATTGCAATACTGAACGGAGTTCTTCCATTTGATTGGAAAGATTTTCTTGGGCCTGCTTCCTGATTTCGATTTCCTTTGATAGGATGTCGCGGATGTTTTTTAGTTCCGTTTTCTGTTCGGATAATTTCAGGAAGGTTTTTACCTTGAGTATAAACAAGTCCGGATCTACAGGCTTTGTAATATAATCTACACCACCGGTTTCATAGCCTTTGGAAATATATTTTTTTTGTTTGTTGATTGCAGAAAGGAAAATAACAGGAATGTCCCTTGTCCTGTTGCTTCCGGAAAGAGTTTCAACCACTTCAAAACCATCCATTCCCGGCATTTGAACGTCCATTATAATTAAGGAGTATTCGATTTTGAGGATCTTTTTTAACGCTTCCTCGCCAGAATTAGCCGTATCAACAGGTAAATTATGGAGTTCCAATATTTTTTTTAGCGCTATGATATTGGCACTTATGTCATCAACAATTAAAATCATGGTTTAAACTTGTTAATTTGACTTGGAAATGAACATTCAGAAATACAGCTATCTACCATAATATAATGGTGTATTGCGTGTTTTTCCTTATGATAACTCGGAATCGGATACATATTTCTAGGGGTAAGTGGGAGTAAGTCCATTTGAAAATGATGTTGAATACATCTTTTCATCTGACCATCCAAAAGTATTAAAAAATGTTAAAGAACCCAAAAACTAACTGCATTAAGATGTAATTAAAAATTGTTGAATTTATTTTAATCAAAAACTATCTCGCAACAAAATTGTTCATAACAAATAATAGTAGTAAACCTAATAACCTGTGAAGCAATGTTTTTATTGATGATTATTTACGAAAGCAATATTAAGTTTCATAATCAAGTGCCGTAAAGCAACATGGGAATCTTATAACATCTTGAAAATATCTTATAAAATTATTTTTTAATTAAAATGATTATTTTTTAGAAATTGCACTAGTAATCTTTAGGGTTAAACATTAGTTAACAAATAGTCCTGATTATTAAAGTTTACAACACCCCAAAATAAAACAAACCAAATATGCTTAAACACAATCAGAAAGTAATTAAAGTACTTTTAGCTGATGACGATCCGGATGATCGTAATTTTTTTGAAGAAGCTATAAAACAGTTAGATTTTGAATCTAAAGTTACCACCGTAGAGAATGGAAAAGAACTTCTGGATCATCTGGAAAACGCTGATATTCCGCATATTATATTTCTGGATTTGAATATGCCTATCCTGAATGGTTTGGAAACTCTGAAAAAGCTGAAGCAAAATCAAAAATACAATAGTATTGCTGTAGCGATCTATTCAACTTCGTCGGCCAACAAAGACATTGAAAACACACTTGCAAATGGTGCGAATTGCTATATCGTGAAGCCAAATGATTTTCAGAATCTAAAAAGCACGCTCAAATATGTGTTGAGCCTTCAGTGGCAATACCATACGAGTAACGGACTGGATATGTCGAATTTCCTGATTTCGGTGTAAAAAATATTCAATCACAATAAAATAATCCTCAAGGCAAACACTTTGAGGATTTTTTTATTAATTTAAAGCCAAATTTAAAATGATGTACACACCCCCAAAAATTGAGCGTTTCAATCAGAACGTACTCTCGAAATACCATATCTACAACAGTGTTTTTATCACTTTGCCTTTTGATGCAATCGACAATACAGGAGTTTTACTTCCTTTGTTTGCAGAGGTTTGTGAAACTGGTTTCAAAAAAGGATGGAATCCAAATCAAATATTTGATCATTTTTCGGAAAAATATCTTGACGATCAATCGGAAGAAAACAAAATAAGCTTGATGTTTCGGTTTATTCAATATGTCGAGCGTCAGGTGGTTTTGTTTGATGCAATTGAAGACGCCGCTTTTCCAGTTGTGAATAATTTGGAAGGAAAAGGTTCTTTACGCTACATAAAAGAAAGGGCAGATTCTGAAGATGTTTTGAATGAATTAAAGTCGCTTTTGCAGGATTTTAGTGTAAGGACAGTTTTGACGGCACACCCTACACAATTTTACCCAGGTTCTGTTTTAGGAATTATTACAGATTTGACAGAAGCTATTCGTCAAAATAATTTATTTGTCATCAAGCAATTACTTTCACAACTTGGAAAAACACCTTTCATTAAAAAGGAAAAACCGACTCCTTTTGATGAAGCTGTTAGTTTGATTTGGTATCTCGAAAATGTATTCTATCAAACGGCTGGTGAAATGGTGCATTACCTTCAGAATAATATCTTCAAAGGTAAAGAAATCAACAATCCAATCATCAATTTTGGATTCTGGCCCGGAGGTGATCGTGATGGAAATCCGTTTGTCACCAATGAGATTACCCTGAAAGTTGCCGACCGATTGAGAACCTCAATTCTGAAATGTTATTACAATGATATTAGGGATTTAAAAAGGAAGCTAACTTTTTATGGTGTAGATAGTTTTATAGCTGAAATTGAAGTAAAACTTTATCGTTCTGTTTTCTATTCCACTGGAGAAATTTTCATCAATTTGGATGAGTTTAAATCAACACTAGAACAGATTAAGACCGTAATTATAAACGAACATCAATCGCTTTATTTGAATGAATTGGAAGCTCTAATCAACAAAGTGAATCTTTTCGGGTTCTATTTTGCAACCTTGGATATTCGTCAGAACAGTAAGATTCATGATGCTGTTTTCACTGATATAGTTGAGAAAGATTCAAAAAATAAGACTCAAATATTTCCTGAAAATTATTCAAATATTTCGGAAGAAGAAAAAATGAAAGTTTTAGGAACCATAAAAACCAATTTGAATCCAGATGATTTTCAGGACGAAACACAATCCACTTTAAGTTCCATTCATGCAATAAAAACCATACAAGAAAAAAATGGCGAATTTGGTTCGAATCGATACATCATCAGCAACAATGAAAGTGCTCTCAATGTGATTGAAGCTCTAACATTGTTTCGATTATCGGGCTGGGAAAATCCAACCGTTGATATTGTTCCTCTCTTTGAGGTGATTGATGATTTGAAAAAAGCCGATAAGATCATGGAGCAATTGTACACGGATGAAAATTATGCCAAACATTTGAAAAGTCGAGGCAACAAGCAAACTGTAATGCTAGGTTTTTCGGATGGAACAAAAGACGGTGGTTATTTGATGGCAAATTGGAGCATTTATAAGGCGAAACAAACTATTAGTGCAATGTCTAGAAAATATGGTATAAAAGTCATTTTCTTTGACGGTAGAGGTGGTCCGCCAGCCCGTGGAGGAGGAAAGACCCACAAGTTTTACGCATCACTTGGACCGGAAATCGAAAATAAGGAAATCCAAGTTACAATTCAAGGTCAAACGATAAGTTCAAATTTTGGAACTATGGATTCGTGCCGATTTAATTTAGAAAATCTTTTGACGGCCGGAGTTGCGAATCAATTGTTTGATAAAAACAAGAACAAACTTTCGGAAAATGAAATCCACATTTTGGACGAATTGGCCGAAATAGGATTCAAAAAGTACTTGGATTTCAAGAATCATCCCAAGTTTATTCCTTATTTGGAACACATGAGTACTTTGAAATATTATGCAAAAGCCAATATCGGTAGCCGTCCTGCAAAAAGAAATCAATCGGAAAAGCTTGATTTTTCAGCTTTGAGAGCGATTCCGTTTGTGGGTTCATGGAGTCAATTGAAACAAAATGTCCCAGGGTTTTTCGGAGTTGGTTCGGCTTTGAAGCATTTTGAAGAAACTAATCAGTGGGATAAGATTAAAGATTTGTATGACCATTCATTGTTCTTTAAAACGCTTTTGGAAAACAGCATGATGTCGTTGGCCAAATCATTTTTACCTTTGACGGCTTACATGAAAGAGGATCCTGAATTTGGAGATTTTTGGCAAATTATCTCTGATGAATTCACTGAAACAAAACGTCTTTTATTGAAAATCGCGGGACATACAGAGCTGATGGAAAACTATCCTGATGGTAAAGCTTCTATTTTAATGAGAGAACATATTGTATTGCCACTGTTGGTAATACAACAATATGCTTTGTTGAAAATTAAAGAGTTGAACAAGCAAGAAAATCCAGACGAGGAGTTGGTTAAAGTTTATGAAAAGCTGGTGACGCGTTCCCTTTTTGGAAATACAAACGCAAGTAGAAATTCAGCATAAATTATAAAAAATGAAAGTTACACAATTGCATTCTGATGAATATGCCTCTTTTTATGCAAATTATATTGCTCAAGTTTCGGATGAATATACTTTAATGGAAGAACTTGAAATTTCGGTTCATCGGCTTATAAAATTTGTTCAGGACATTCCGATGGACAAATATGATTATCGATATGCCGAAAGGAAATGGACAATTAAGGACATCCTTCAACATTTGATTGATGCAGAACGGATTTTCGCATACAGGGCTTTGCGATTTGCCAGAAACGATAAAACAGAATTGCCGGGTTTCGAGGAAAATAATTATGCCGATATTGCAAACGGAGACAAACGTAGCATTATGGATTTGTTGACTGAATTGGCCGTTGTAAGACAGTCAACATTGTCACTTTACAAGACTTTTAAGGAAGAGCAACTTTTGAGAAGTGGAATTGCATCCAACAATAATATGTCGGTTCGTGCTTTGGGATTTGTAATTATTGGGCATCAAAACCATCATCAGAAGGTCTTTCAAGAACGATATTTGTAGCTATTTTAAAACTTCCGACCAAAGTTGCAGTTTCTTTTCAAAAGCAACCGTATTTGCAGGGCTTGTTGAAGGCATGACATAATAAGTAATGCCTTCAATTTGCCCAAATTTCTTGATAAAATATTTATGGCTTTCCTTTCCGTTAAATAGAATTCTCTTGATATTTGGATATTCAGTAAATAAGGAATCAAAATCATTCTCAATATGATTCTTGATGTGAATGTCCAAACTTCCTTTTCTTTCGCAATGTTGCAAAACATCCCACAGGGCAATCTTATTTTTGATCAGAAGATTAGCTTTTTCTTGAAAAGCTTCAGAAACGGGAAGTTTGTCAAATATCGAAAACATGATTTTCCAAAACGCATTTTGAGGATAACCATAATATTCCTGCTTCAATAGAGAAGTCGCTCCTGGCATTGTTCCCAGAATCAAAGTTTCGGCGTTTTGATCGATAATAGGAGGAAAGGAGCTTATCATTAGTATGGTTTTAAGTTAAATATACTAAAAAAGGAACCCATTAGAGTTCCTTTTTTATATTTTTTAACGACAGAAATTAATCTTCATCGTCGTCTTCATCTTCTTCGTCGGCGATGTCGTTTCGGTCTTCATCATCGTCTTCATCATCGGTTTCTGGTTTGTCCAAATTATCATCGATATCATCATCGTCTGAAGGAGCATCGTCGTCTTCTTCATCTAAATCAATACCCTTGATGGCTTCCAGTGGCACAATTACATCTTCATCATCATCAAAATTAACCATTCTGTCAGATAATTTTGTACTGATTTTCACCAGATAAATGGTGTCTTCTGTACGAACTTCAACAGCTTCAATCGTTTCGTCCTTGTGATTTTTAAAACGGATGATATCGGAATCATCATATCCATCAGGAAATTTCTCCACAAGTAGGTTTAAAATCTCATTGGTAAGTTTGGAGTAATCAACTATAATTCTTTTCATAACAATATTATAAATCTAACAAATAAGCAAAAATTAACGGGGCTACAATCGTTGCATCCGATTCAATAATAAATTTAGGAGTATCAATATCTAATTTTCCCCAAGTAATTTTTTCGTTTGGAACTGCTCCAGAATACGAACCATAACTTGTTGTTGAATCAGAAATCTGACAGAAATAACTCCAAAAAGGAATATCGTGCATTTCCATATCTTGATACAACATCGGAACCACGCAAATTGGAAAATCTCCTGCAATTCCGCCTCCAATTTGAAAGAAACCAACTCCTTTTCCAGATGAATTTTTTGGGTACCAATCCGATAGCCACATCATATATTCAATTCCACTTTTCATTGTAGTAGGCTTAAATTCACCTTTAATACAATAGGAAGCAAAAATATTTCCCATTGTACTGTCTTCCCAACCTGGAACTACAATTGGAAGATTTTTTTCTGCTGCAGCAACCATCCAAGAATCTTTAGGATCAATTTCGTAGTATTGTTTTAATACGCCAGAATTAATCATTTGATACATAAATTCATGGGGAAAATAGCGTTCGCCTTTGGAATCTGCATTGTGCCAAATATCATACAAATGTTGTTGTAATCTACGGAAAGCTTCTTCTTCTGGAATACAAGTATCAGTAACTCTGTTATAGTGATTGTCTAATAAATCTCGTTCTTCTTGAGGTGTTAAATCTCTATAATTTGGAATTCTTTTGTATGAATTGTGAGCTACTAAATTCATAATATCTTCTTCAAGATTTGCTCCTGTGCAAGAAATAATATGTACTTTATCTTGACGAATCATTTCTGCCAACGATTTTCCCAGTTCTGCAGTACTCATTGCACCTCCAAGAGTAATCATCATTTTTCCGTTTTCAAGAAGATGTTGTTCATATCCTTTTGCCGCATCTACTAAAGCTGCCGCATTGAAATGAAGGTAATTCTTCTCAATAAACTGACTTATTGGACCTTTGCTCATTTTGTTTATATATTAGTTTGTGTAGTTTGAAGTTCAAAGAAAAACTTTTTTTTTAAAACGGCAAACTGTTTTTTGTATATTTAATTTTAAGATTCTTTTTTGCTGTATCCCAATATTTTCAAGACATCTTCGGAAGTTTGTTGTTCCGAGAAAACTTCTGTAGCCAAAATCCCATTTTCATCTCTGTCAATCAAAATGTGTTTTGGTTGCGGAATCAAGCAGTGGTGCAATCCTCCATAACCTCCAATAGTTTCCTGATAGGCTCCCGTGTTAAAAAATCCGATGTATAACGGCTTTTCCTTATTGTATTTTGGCAGATAAATGGCATTCATATTTTGTTCAGAGTTGTAATAATCGTCGCTATCACAAGTCATTCCACCCAATAAAACCCTTTCGTATTGATCGTTCCAACGGTTTACAGCAAGCATAATAAAACGCTTGTTGATGGCCCAAGTATCCGGTAAAGTTGTGATAAAAGAGGAATCAATCATGTTCCATTTTTCCCTGTCGTTTTGCTGTTTTTGGTATAAAACCTGATAGATTGCTCCACCACTTTCACCAACTGTAAACGAACCAAATTCTGTAAAAATGTTTGGAACATCAACTTCTGCCTCATCACAAGCAATCTTGATTTGGTTGATGATTTCGTCAATCATATATTGATAGTCAAATTCAAAAGCCAATGAATTTTTGATAGGGAAACCACCGCCAATATTCAATCCATCCAATGTTGGGCATTCTTTTTTCAAAGCGATATACACTTTGATACATTTTACCAATTCGTTCCAATAATACGAAGTGTCATTGATTCCGGTATTGATAAAAAAGTGCAACATCTTCAATTCAAGATTTGGATTTTCTTGAATTTGTTTCTTATAAAAACTAACAATGTTTTTGTATCCGATTCCTAAACGAGAGGTGTAAAACTCAAATTTAGGCTCTTCTTCTGCAGCAATCCTGATTCCGATTTTCATCTTTCCAGGAATTTCCGCTTGAAGCAAATCCAATTCTTCGTAATTATCAATGATTGGAATCGTATTTTTATGTCCGTTATTGATCAAACGGGCAATGTTTGTAATGTATTGGTCTCTTTTGAAACCGTTGCAGATTACATAAGTACTTTTGTTGATTTTTCCGTTTTCCAACAGATTTTCAACGATGTTGATGTCAAAAGCCGAAGAAGTTTCAATATGGATGTTATTTTTGAAAGCTTCATTCATAATGAATTCAAAATGAGAGCTTTTGGTGCAATAACAATAGTAATATTTACCTTCATATTTGTTTTTTTCCATCGCCTTACGAAACCAGTTTTTGGCTTTGTTAATGTTGTTAGAAATTTGTGGCAAATAGGTAAACTTCAATGGAGTTCCATATTGTTCTACAATTTTCATCAAATCGATGTTGTGGAACTGAAGTGTATCTTTGTTTAAAGTAAATTCTTCTTGAGGAAAGTAAAAAGTCTGGTTTATTAAGTCGAAATATTTAGTATTCATTTATTTGTCAAGGTTTTAAGATTAAAATTAGTGTAAAAATTATTTAATCTTACCATTCAAACCCTAATATTTGCATAAATGATAGGCAATTTTTCGTGATAGTTATTTGAAAGCGAACAAGTGTCTGGATTTATTACTCCATTTCCTGCAAAAAACTGCTTCAATAATCGTATAAACGATTTATTGTTTTCATTGCTTTCGAAAGAATAATTTCCTGTATTTGAAGTCTTGTTCATTAGGGCAAATGTAAAAAAATATTTAAGCGAAATGCAACGCTTTTAATTAAAAAAATATTAAGATTTATAATCTTCAAATGCCTCGTTAATGAGTTTATTTTCAACGGATTGATTGATTTTGATATTTCCTACACCTTCAATTAATGCAAATTGAATGTTTCCGTACTCATTTTTCTTGTCGTGAATCAGCAATTCTCCGATTGGAATCAAATCATTTTCATCAAAAACAACTTCATCATAAATACCCTTTATGGTTGTTTTTATTTGAAGATATTCTTCGGCCGATAGTAATCCTTTTTTCCACGAAATATAACTTTCCAGTATCATCCCGACGGCAATGGCTTCGCCGTGAAGCAAATTTTTCTTGTTTTCACTTTCCAAGAAATAACTTTCGATGGCATGACCTAAAGTGTGTCCGAAATTCAAGGCTTTCCTGATTCCGTCTTCTCTTGGATCTTGTTTTACGATTTCATTTTTAATAAAAATCGAATCATATATTAAGGTATCAAAATCGGCAAAATCAATCTGGCTCAAATCAAGAAATTTTTCCCAGTAATCCTTATCGTAGATCAATCCGTGTTTCAGCATTTCAGCTAGACCGGAACGCATTTCATTCTGCGGAAGCGTTTCTAAAAAGGAAGTATCTATCAAAACCATTTTTGGAATGGTAATCGTTCCTATTTGATTTTTCAAATTACCAAGATCAACTCCGTTTTTCCCTCCAACCGAAGCATCAACCATTGCCAAAAGTGTTGTTGGAACATGCAAAAAGTCGATTCCTCGTTTGAAGGTTGAAGCAACAAATCCGCCCAAATCCGTAACAACACCTCCACCAAGATTGATGATAAGGCTTTTCCTGTCAGCTCGGAGTTCTGTCAAGACATTCCAAATTCCAAGGCAAGTTTCAATGTTTTTATTAATTTCTCCGGCATCAAACTCAATAATTTCGATTCTAGAATCTGTTGAAAGGTTTGGAAGAAAATTGGGTAGGCAAATTTCATTGGAATTACTATCTACAATTATAAAGATGGAGGAATAATTTTTTTCAGCAACAAGTTCATTGATGATTTCATATCCTTTTCCATTAAAATGAATGGAATATCCTTCGGCTTCGATCGATTGCATAGTGATGTTTAAAATTTGAGCAAAAATAGACATATTATTTTGCATCATTAAAGTATCGCAAGATGTTTTTGTGTCGTTTTAAGATTCGTCTTTAAAAAAGATGTAATTTTGTTTAATTATAATTTAAAAAAGTTAAACAAAGTAATTCCTTTTGTTTTATGGAAAAAGTACATTTAACGTCAATACAAATTGATAGAATCATCGAAATGGCGTGGGAAGATCGAACACCGTTTGAAGCAATAAGATTTCAATTTGGTTTGGCAGAAGCCGATGTAAAAGTATTGATGAAAAAAGAATTGAGGTTTAGCAGTTATAAATTGTGGAGGAAAAGGGTTGAAAATTGCAGTACAAAACATGCTTCTAAACGTATTCAGGAAATCGACAGATTCAAATGCAACAGGCAACGGGCTATTTCGAACAATAAAATTTCAAAGCGTAATTAAATGGAAAATAAGAAACCTGATAATGTGGTTTTTTCAGCCGAAGGCAAATATAATGCAGGAATTTTGCCATATTCAACAAATGTTGGTGCTCCAGCAATTAAGTTGGATGATGTTGTAGGCTGGAAAAGTAGAGGCATTCATAACGTGAACAAAGAGTTTCAAAGCAAGTTTGACGAACTCAAATTGCAGTATCAAAATTTGATGCGAGAATATGAATGGAATGAGTTGATTTACAATGCCAAATTTTCATTTGAACCAGTGGTTGGCGAAATTTATCATTTGTATTTAGGCGAAGACGGAATACATTTCCTGTCCTTGATAGCACCACATGAATGGAACAAGGAACACATTGGAACATTCAAACTGAACAGTGATAAGAAGTGGATTTTGCTTCATGAAAATTCTTCTAAATTTAGATTTGATGTGAGATGAAAGGTGTAAAAAAACAAGATTTGCCTTCTAAAATCTGTTTGGTTTGCAACCGACCTTTCATTTGGCGGAAAAAGTGGGAAAAAGTTTGGAAAGACGTAAAATATTGCAGTGATAAATGTAGAGGTAAAAAGTAGAAACAAATACTAACTATTTAAAAATGAAAATCTTACTAACAGGTGCAAATGGCTATGTGGGACGAAGATTGCTTCCAGAATTGCTCAACCAAGGACACGAAATCATTTGTGCTGTTAGAGATGCAAGTCGGATAGGTTTAGCTCCAGAAACGGCATCGTTAATCACCATTTGGGAAGTTGATTTTTTGGATGAAATTAATTTTAATAATTGTCCGAAAGATATTGATATTGCTTATTTCTTGATTCATTCAATGTCCAGTTCCACCGAAAGTTTTGATGTGATGGAAGTCAAAACAGCCGAAAACTTCAACTTGTATTCGAAACACATGAACGTTAAACAAGTGATTTATTTAAGCGGAATTGTAAACGACCCAAACCTTTCCAAACACATGCTTTCGAGAAATAATGTCGAGAAGATTTTATCTAGCGGAAAACATCATTTAACGGTTTTAAAAGCAGGAATCATTGTAGGTTCTGGCAGTTCTTCTTTTGAAATTATCCGAGATTTATGCGAAAAACTGCCAATTATGGTCACGCCAAGATGGGTTCTGACCAAAACGCAACCCATCGCCATTCGGGATGTGATGAAGTTCTTGATTGGCGTTCAAAACAGAACCGATTGTTTTGACGAAGCCTTTGATATTGGAGGGCCAAACGTAATTACCTACAAACAGATGTTGCAATTGTATGCCAAAACGCGAGGCATCAAACTGGCTATTGTAACTTTGCCGTTCATGACGCCAAAATTATCTTCTTACTGGTTGTATTTCGTGACGTCTACTTCTTATAAATTAGCAATGAATTTGGTAGATAGTATGAAGGTGGAAGTGATTTGCAAAGACAATCGTTTACAAAAAATGCTCGACATCAAACCGATTTCCTATGTTGAAGCCATTCTGCTTGCCTTTCAAAAAATAGAGCAAAATCTGGTAATTTCAAGTTGGAAAGACAGTTTGACCACCAGCCGATTTGGAACCAATTTGAAAAATTATATTCAAATTCCAAAATTCGGATGCTTGAAAGACAGCAAAAAAATAAAGATTTCAAATCCGAGCCAAGTGTTGGATAATATTTGGTCGATTGGTGGAGTAAAAGGCTGGTATTATGGGAATTGGATGTGGCAAACAAGAGGTATGATTGACAAGCTTTTTGGAGGAGTAGGTTTACGTCGTGGTCGAACAAGTCCTACGAATTTAGACAATGGCGATTCATTAGATTTTTGGCGTGTTCTTTTGGCTGATAGGGAAAACAAGCGTCTTTTGCTTTTTGCAGAAATGCGACTTCCAGGCGAAGCTTGGCTTGAATTCCGAATCGATGAAGACAATTATTTGCATCAAATTGCCACGTTTCGACCAAAAGGAATTTTCGGCAGATTGTATTGGTACAGTATGTTGCCGTTTCATTTTTTCATTTTTAACGGAATGATAAAAAGAATAGCCCAATCTGAATAAAAAATATCGAATTCTAATTATATTTGCACAATCTTAAATTTTCATTATTAATTTATCAGTTTTCACTGCAAACCAATGGATAAAATCTTCAATAATACACAAGTTGCTTTTTCTTTAAAAAGTGATACCGAACTCGACAGGGCTTATTTTTTATTCAAATTAATTGATAGCCAGCCGTTGGTTCGAATTGGGACAGCGGTTACCAATTTTGCCATAAAAGCACATTTGCCAGTTGAAGGTTTGATTCGTGCCACGGTTTTCGACCATTTTTGTGGTGGTGTAAGTGAAAATGATTGTTTGCCGGTCGTAGATAAAATGTTTACCAAAGGCGTTTCTTCGGTTTTGGATTATTCGGTTGAAGGAAAAGAAGAAGAAGCTCAATTTGATGCTGCTTTGGAAATGACTTTGAAAACGATTGATTTTGCCGAAGAAAAAAAATCGATTCCGTTTGCAGTTTTCAAGCCAACAGGTTTTGGCCGTTTTGAATTGTATGAAAAATTAGGCGAAGGTCAAACGTTGAATACAGAAGAACAAGCAGAATGGAATAGAGTAGTGGAGCGTTTTGATATTGTTTGTAAAGCCGCTCACGACAAAGATGTTGCCTTGTTGATTGATGGTGAAGAAAGCTGGATGCAAGATGCCGCTGATGATTTGGTGGCTGAAATGATGAAGAAGTACAACAAAGAAAAAGCAATTGTGTTCAATACCTTGCAGATGTACCGTTGGGACCGATTGGATTATTTGAAGAAATTGCACGAGCAAGCCAAACAAGACGGTTTTTATATCGGAATGAAATTGGTTCGTGGAGCCTATATGGAAAAGGAAATCAAGCGTGCCGAAGAAAAAGGATATCCATCGCCAATTTGTGCAACAAAGGAAGCTACGGATGAAAATTATGATGCATCGGTTGTTTACATGGTGGAACATTTGGAAAAAATGTCCATTTTTGCAGGAACTCATAACGAATTGAGTTCGTATAAATTGATGGATTTGATGCGAATCAATAATATCGTTAAGAATGACGATAGAATTTGGTTTGGCCAATTGTATGGAATGAGCGACAATATCAGTTATAACTTGGCAGAAAACGGATATAATGTCGCGAAATATTTACCATTCGGACCAGTGAGAGATGTGATGCCGTATTTGATTCGTCGAGCGGAAGAAAATACTTCAGTTGCCGGACAAACAAGCCGTGAGCTGACGCTTATTAAAACGGAACGTAATCGTAGAAAAGGAAAATAAGAAATAAAAAGAAAGGCTGAATTTAATTGTTCAGCCTTTTTACTATTGTCTTCTTAATTTTTTTTCTAAAAACAAATTCATCTCGCCATTCACTTTCGATACTTCAATATTTTCTTGTTCCTTTATTCTGTCAGTGAATAAAATTCCGTTCAAGTGGTCATATTCATGCTGGAAAACTACAGCCGTGAAGCCTTCCATCATTTCTTCATGGAATTTCCCTTCCTTATCCAAATAATTCAGTTTGATAGTGTAATTTCTCAAAACTTCGCCATCAATATCGGGAATAGAAAGACAGCCTTCCATTCCTTTTCGCAATAATGCCGAACGCCAAACAATTTTCGGGTTCAGATAGAACTCAAAAGGTTCGCCTTCCTTGTCAAAACGCTGTACCCAAAACACATTCTTGTTAATCCCAACTTGTGGTGCCGCGATTCCAATTCCCGGATTGGTAGGATCACGCATCGAGAGGAACATTCTTTCGGCTAAAACAGGCAATAATTCATCCTTCGGATCAACATCTGTAGAAACACTTGTCAAGATTTTGAGCTCTTTTTCATCCGTGATTTGAATGACTTTCATCATCGTTTTTGCATCTCCGGATTGGATGAGCTTTTTTTCTTCCTTTGTAAATTTTTGTGCAGAAAGATTGGTTGCTATGAAAAGGAATAGGAGTTTTAGGGTTGTGTTTTTCATTGTTTAAAGTTTTTCAATACCAAGTTTGATGCCGTTTTTGTCAAAAAAAGCTTTTAATAAATCTATCCTTCCATAACAGCTTTCTTTGTTTGCCAGCTCATTAGTGTTATAGGGATCGGGAAAAAGATAAGCTTGTAAGCATTCAAAGCAAATTTCCAAATTTGAAATAACATTGTCATTGCCGTCTAAAAATAAAATCGCATTTCTGGGAATATAGCATCCCATAGGACTTTCGACTGTAAGTTTTGGAAGTTTTTTAATTTTATAATTAAACATCAAATTGCTTAATATATCAATCTGATTTTTGTCAATTTCAACAATTTCCTGAGCAAAATATTTTTTGATAGCCTTGTTTTGATAAAAAGTAAACGACTTTAAATATTTTACTTCATATTTATCGATGTTAGTAGTATCTAAAGGTATTCTAGTGTCATCATCAAGAACTAAAATGTTACTTCCGTCAGTTGATATAAATGAAATCAGCAACACTTTTTTTGCTTCACTGAAAGGAAACATTTTATCCCTTTCGGCAATGGATTTCTTTCCATACCAACCACATTTTATTTCTTGGGCATAACTGCTTGTAAAAAACAATAAAATGAAAATGAGCTTGATATGGAAATTCATCTTTATAAATTTAAATCCCAGCCACAGCTTTAATTTCATCAATAATTCTCAAAGCCAAATCATCGGCTTTTTCTTGAGAAGAAGCTTCGGTATAAATACGGATTATCGGTTCCGTATTCGATTTTCTTAAATGTACCCAATTGTCGGCAAAATCAATTTTTACACCGTCAATTGTAGAAATTTCTTCCATTTTATACATTTCGGTCATCGCTTTCAAAATCGCATCAACATCAATTTGTGGGGTCAATTCAATTTTATTTTTACTCATATAATATTCAGGATAGGAAGCTCTCAATTCTGAAACTTTCATTTTTTTATAAGCCAAATGTGTCAAGAATAAAGCAGTTCCAACGATAGAATCCCTACCATAATGTGATTCAGGATAAATGATTCCGCCGTTTCCTTCGCCACCAATTATAGCATTGTTTTTTTTCATCAACTCCACCACATTCACTTCTCCAACAGCACTTGCTTCGTATGTTCCACCGTGTTTGATGGTCACGTCACGCAAAGCACGAGAAGACGACATATTCGAAACCGTATTTCCTGGTGTTCTGCTCAAAACATAATCGGCTACCGCCACCAAGGTATATTCTTCTCCAAACATTTCGCCGTCTTCGCTGATAAAAGCCAAACGATCCACATCTGGATCCACCACAATTCCAAGATGGGCATTTTCTTTTACCACCAATTCAGAAATATCCGTCAAATGTTCTTTCAAAGGTTCTGGATTGTGAGGGAAATGTCCGTTTGGTTCGCAATATAATTTTACTACTTCAACTCCCATCAATTCCAATAATTTAGGTATAATAATTCCACCAGAAGAATTCACACCATCAACCACCACTTTAAATTTTGCTGCTTTTACAGCTTCAACATCCACCAAAGGCATATTCAAAACTTCATCAATATGGATGTCCATAAAAGCATCGTTCGAAGTAATTTCTCCCAAATTATCCACATCAGAAAAATCAAAAGCTTCCCTTTCGGCAATATCCAAGATTTTTGCACCTTCGGCACCACTTAAAAATTCTCCTTTTTCATTGAGCAATTTCAAGGCATTCCATTGTTTTGGGTTATGACTTGCTGTTAGAATAATTCCGCCATCGGCTTGCTCCAACGGAACGGCAATTTCAACCGTTGGAGTTGTAGAAAGACCCAAGTCAATCACATCAATTCCTAATCCTATTAAGGTATTCACGACCAAATTATGAATCATTGGTCCAGAAATTCTGGCATCACGGCCGATAACGACAATTAGTTTTTCTTTATTAGAATAGGATTTCAGCCAGGTTCCATAAGCCGAAGCGAACTTTACGGCATCAACCGGAGTTAAATTATCGCCGACTTTTCCGCCAATTGTGCCACGAATTCCTGAAATTGATTTTATTAAGGTCATATTTATGTTTTAAATTTTGAATGTTAAATTTTAGATGAAACAAATATAATTTAAAAATTAAAAATCATCGTTGATAATTCTTTAAATTAGACGAATGAATTTTTTAGCACACATCTATCTTTCGGGAGAAAACGATTTCATTAAAATTGGCAATTTCATGGCCGATGGCATTCATGGGAAAAATTTTGAGGATTTTCCCAAGGAAGTCGGTTTAGGAATAACGCTTCATCGTGAAATTGACACGTTCACGGATTTTCATCCGATATTTAGAAAAAGCAAGCATCGTTTGCACGGAAAATATGGACATTATTCAGGTGTGATTATCGATATTTTCTACGACCATTTTTTGGCCAAAAATTGGAAAAAGTATTCAGATGAAAAGCTCGAAGATTTCACGGCACATTTTTACCAAATTTTAGAAGATAATTATAGCATTCTTACCGAGAAAACAAAGGGATTGATGCCGTATATGATTAAATATGATTGGTTGACAAGTTATGCTACAATCGAAGGAATCTCGAGGATTTTATTTCAAATGGACCATCGAACTAAGAATAAATCAGGTATGCAATTTTCGGTAAAAGAACTGCAAGAATTTTATACAGATTTTGAAGAAGAGTTTACGTTATTTTTTGAAGAAATGAGAGCTTTTGTAAAAGAAAAATTAGCGTTGTTATGAGAAAATTTTATCTTTTGATGACGCTTTGTTTTTTGAGTTGTAAAACAGAAAAAGCCATCATCCCAACGGGTTTGGTGGCTGAAAAAGCAATGGTGGTTTCCGCCCGAGAAGAAGCTTCAAAGATTGGAATTGCTATTATGAAAAAAGGAGGAAATGCTTTCGATGCTATGATTGCAACCGAATTGGCCTTGGCAGTAGCTTATCCCTATGCTGGAAATATTGGTGGTGGCGGATTTATGGTGTATCGAAAAGCAAACGGCGAAATTGGCAGTTTGGATTATCGCGAAAAAGCTCCTTTGGCTTCGACAAAAGACATGTTTTTGGACAAAAAAGGGAATGTCATTCCAAATAAAAGTACAGAAACGGCTTTGTCTGTTGGAATTCCCGGAACGATTGCAGGAATTTTCGAAGTGCATAAAAAATTTGGAACCTTGCCAATTGAAACTATTTTAAAACCTGTTATTGAATTAGCCGAAAAAGGTGTTTTGGTTACCAAAAATCAAGAAAAACAATTTACTTCTTTCAATTTTGAATTAGTAAATGCGAATGGCAAAAGGTCGTTAGTAACCAAAAATTACAAAGAAAACGACACGATTCGATATTTTGCTTTAGCCGAAACCTTAAAAAGGATTTCCAAAAACGGTCGGGATGAATTTTACAAAGGCAAAACGGCTCAAAAATTAATTGATTATCTGAATCAAAAAGGTGGGATTATCACGATGGAGGATTTGGCAAAATACGAAGCCAAATGGCGAACTCCAATCACTTTCAACTATAAGAATCTAAACATTATTTCGATGGCACCACCAAGTAGTGGAGGTGTTTGTTTGGGACAGATTATGAGGATGATTGAGCCTTTTGATTTGAAGCAATTCGGGCATAATTCGTTGGAAAGTATTCAAGTCATTACCGAAGCCGAAAGGCGTTCGTATGCTGATAGAAGTTACTATTTGGGCGATCCAGATTTTGTGAAAGTTCCAGTGAAATCTTTATTGGATAAACAGTATTTAAAAAAAAGAATGCAGGATTTTAGTTTTGAAAAAGCAACAAAATCTTCCGATGTTTCAAAAGGGAATGTTTCGGCTTATGAAAGCGATGAAACAACACATTATTCGATTGTGGACCAATTTGGCAATGCAGTTTCGGTTACTACGACTCTGAATGGTGCTTTTGGTTCCAAATTATATTGTGAGGAATTGGGTTTCTTTTTGAACAATGAAATGGATGATTTCAGTTCGAAACCTGGATTCGCAAATTCCTACGGATTGGTTGGAGCTGAAGCCAACAGCATTGCCCCAGAAAAGCGAATGTTGAGTTCGATGACGCCAACAATTGTGGAAAAAGACGGAAAATTGAGTATGGTTTTGGGAACTCCAGGTGGTTCAACGATTATAACTTCGGTGTTGCAGACGATTTTGAATGTCTATGAATTTGATATGAGTATGCAAAAAGCAGTGAATGCACCACGTTTTCATCATCAATGGTTGCCGGATGAAGTGATTTTTGAACCCAATTCCTTTTCTTCGACTTTATTGGAAAATCTAAAGCAAAAAGGATTCATTATTAATGAAGGAAATACACCCATTATTGGAAAAGTAGATGCGATTTTGGTTTTGCCTGATGGAAAGTTGGAAGGCGGAGCGGATAGGAGAGGCGATGATAAAGCGGTTGGATATTAGTTAAAATTATTTGCCACAGATTAAAAGAATTAAAAGGATTTTAAATGAAATCTGTGAAAATCATTTTAATCTGTGGCAACAAAAATAGTGTAGTGAAAATGAGTTTTATTAAAAATTTAGAAAAAGTATTTCAAGAAAACAGTAATCCAGAAGATGCAGTTGCAATGGAAAATTATATGAAGAATCATTTTTCTTTTTATGGTATAAAAACTGAAAATAGAAGACTGATTTTTAAAACCATTTGGAAGGAACATCAAAAAGAAGTTGCTGAAAAGGCTCGAAATATAGCAAAAGAATTATTTTCGAAAAGTCAAAGAGAATTGCATTATTGTGGCATCGAAATCTTGATGAAAGAGTTAAAGAAAAAGTACCAGAAAGAAGATATTTCGCTGATTGAATTTTTGATAGTTACAAATTCTTGGTGGGACAGTGTGGATGTAATTGCCAAATATCTTTTAGGCGAATATTTGATACAATTTCCCGATGAAACTGAAAAAGTAATCGAGAAGTTTTCAAATTCCGAAAATATGTGGCTGAACAGAAGTGCGATTTTATTTCAATTAGGGTACAAACAAAAAACAGATGCCGATTTGTTGTTCGCTTTATGTCAGAAACATTCGGATTCCAATGAATTTTTTATCCGAAAAGCAATTGGTTGGGCTTTGCGGGAATATGCGAAAACAAATCCTTCTGCAGTGATAAGATTTGTTGAAACCAATAATTTAAAACCTTTGAGCGAAAAGGAAGCTTTGAAAAATATCGTTTGAAGATAAAAATGTTAATTTTGTGAATTCTTAGACAAAAAAAATGCTGAAAAAATATTTACAACGACTAGAATCACTAATCGCCTGGGGACAAACCAAACTGACCAACAAACAGTTTATCTTTTTAGCGAGTGTTTTGGTTGGAATTTCCGTGGCTTTGGCGGTAATTGTCCTGAAGGCTTTTGCACACTGGGTTTTTGTTTTTGCGACTTATATCAACGGAATCATCAAATTGAGTTATATAAACAGTATTCTTCCTATCATTGGAATATTGCTGACTGTCTTTGTCATCAAAAAAGTTTTAGGAGGAAAAATAGAAAAAGGGACTTCCCAAATCATGTATGCCGTTGCCCAAAAGGCAAGTATCATCCCTCGAAAACAAATGTATGCTCAAATAATTACCAGCTCCTTGACTGTTGGTTTAGGAGGTTCAGCTGGTTTGGAATCACCAATTACAATTACTGGAGCTGCTTTCGGTTCTAATTTTGCTCAAACCTATAAACTAAGTTATAAGGATAGAACTTTGCTCATTGGTTGTGGGGTTGCCGCCGGAATCGCAGCGGCGTTTAACGCTCCAATTGCTGGAGTTTTGTTTGCAATAGAAGTTTTATTGGTAGATGTCAGTATTGCGGCATTTACGCCAATTATGATTGCTGCTGCAACGGGAGCTATTGTTTCGGCTGTGCTTTTGAAAGAAAATGTTTTACTGTCGTTTAGCAAACAGCAAGATTTTGATTATCACAATGTTCCTTTTTATGTTTTTCTAGGTTTGTTGACGGGTTTGATCACCATTTATTATTCTAGATGGTTTCAAAGAATTGAGCGATATTTTATCAGATATAACGATAAGCCGTATAAAAAAGCAATGATAGGAGCTTCGATGTTGGCGGTTTTAATTTTTATTGTCCCGACACTTTTTGGTGAAGGTTATGAAAGTATCAAAACACTATCAGAAAATGATCCGGGAAAATTACTTGAAGATACTTTGTTTGGCGGTTTCCGGGATAACAAATGGGTACTTTTATTATTTGTAGGTTTGGCGGCGATGTTGAAAGTTTTTGCAACAGGATTCACACTTGGAAGTGGTGGAAATGGAGGAAACTTTGCTCCATCATTGTTTTTAGGTTCTTATGTAGGTTTCTTTTTCTCGCAATTCATAACCTTGACAGGAATATCGAAATTACCAATCAGTAATTTCACAATCGTAGGAATGGCAGGCGTTTTGAGCGGATTGTTTCATGCACCATTGACTGCGATTTTCCTTATTGCTGAAATTACTGGAGGTTATAATTTAATGATTCCATTGATGATTGTTTCGTCAATAAGTTTTGCAGTTTCCAAAAGATTCGAAAAACATTCGATGGATGTGAAACATTTGGCGAAAAAAGGCCATGTTTTTACAAGCAATAAAGACACAAATATTTTATCAACTTTAGATACCAATAAAATCATCCAAACGGATTATTTGACGGTTTCTCCTGATGAAAATCTTGAGAAGTTAGTCGATTTGATTTCACATTCCAATCAAGTAATTTTTGGTGTGGTTGATAAGGAAAAGAATCTTGTCGGAATAATTCATTTCAATGATATTCGTGAAATTATCTTCAGTAATTTCAAGGTAAAGTACACTTCCGTGAAAGAGGTGATGACCGCTCCAATCGAAATTGTTTATCCAACCGATAGCATGGAAACGGTTATGAACAAGTTTGAAACCAGTAAAGTTGCCTTTCTTCCAGTTATACAAAAAGGAAAATATATCGGTTTTATCTCTAAATCTATTGCTCTTGAAGCCTATCGAACAAAACTCAAATCCATGACGATTGAATAATTCTTAATATCGGATAGAGTTAAATTTTGTTATATCCGATAATAAGAATACCTTTGTTTGGTTATGTGGGAAATCGATTTGACATATAGAGAAGAACTTCAAACAACTTTTGATAGATTGTATGAAAAAAAGCAAGTCTTGCAAACCAGCAGGCCTTTGCCAAATATCGCTTTGAACAAAATCAGAGAAAGTCTTTCCATTGAATGGACCTATAATTCCAATAGTATCGAAGGAAACACCATGAGTCTTCGTGAAACGCAAATGGTTTTGCAAGAGGGAATTACCGTAAAGGGAAAATCGCTTCGGGAACATTTCGAAACACATAACCACGACAAGGCTATCGATTATTTGTTTTCTATTGTTAATGATGAATATAAATTAAGAAGTATTGATATTCTTTCGCTTCATGGTTTTGTTCTACGCTCCATCGAAGATGATTTTGCAGGTAGGATTAGAAATGGTGGTGTGAGGATTACTGGTGCGAATTTTGTTCCGCCAAATGCAAATAGAGTTTCGGATTTGCTTGATGAATTAATTGTTTTTATCAATGAAAATCCTTTGCAACTTAATGATATTGAGTTGGCTACCGTTTTTCATCATAAATTGGTTTACATTCATCCTTTTTTTGATGGAAACGGAAGGACGGTAAGGCTTGCAATGAATTTACTTTTGATGCGATGTGGTTTTCCTCCAGCAATCATTCTCAAAAATGATCGAAAAAAATATTATGAGGCTTTGAACCAGGCAAATAAAGGCAATTATCAAAAGCTAACTGTGTTGATGACCCAAGCTTTGGAACGAACTTTGAATATTTATTTGAATGCAATGCCTGATAATGATAAGGAATACATTGAAATTTCAAATTTAGTGAAAGAGCCTGATATGCCTTATGGTCAGGAATACATTAGTCTTTTGGCACGTCAAGGAAAGATTGATGCTTACAAAGAAGGTCGAAATTGGCTGACTACCCGAGAAGCCGTTGAAGACTATATTTTAAACAGAAAAAGAAAGCGTTAACCATTTGGTTAACGTTTTTTTTATGTTGAAATAATTAATTTTTATTTTTTTTCTTCTTTTATAATGTACCTTTGCAAAAAATTTGTCGATTTTTGAAAGATAAAGAATATCTTTTACCCTAAACGGCAATGAGTTATATTTTATTTATGAAAAGAATAGTTGAATACAGAAAGTTATTAAATGTTGATAAGACGGTTGAGTTGAAAGAACTAAAAACGATTTACCGTAACGCAATGAAGGATGCTCATCCAGATAAATACGTAGGCGATGATGCTGGATTGGCAGCTGCTGAAGAAACAAGTAAAAAAATCATTGAGGCCTATCATCATTTGGTTAGCATCAATCCAGAAACAACAAAGCAATTATTACCTGAATATAACGAAACTATTGCAACTGCAACGATTACCGATTATAATTTTGTTGACGGAAGGTTGAAAATCACTTTTTCTAATGGTAGTATTTACGAATACATCAGTGTGCCAAAAGCAACTTATGTGAAAATGGTAAACGCTGATTCACCAGGAAGATTTGCAAAAAGACATATCTTGAATTCTTTTACTTGGAGAAAAACGACTAACCAAGAATAGTTTTCGAAGAAAAATAAAAAGTAAAGGTTTAGATTTTATCTAAGCCTTTTTTTATACCCGAACTTTAAGTTTTTATATAGAAACAAATACTTAATTTTGTACAACTAAAAACTATACAATGAAAATCGAACAAATATATACTGGTTGTATTGCTCAAGCAGCTTATTATCTTGAAAGCAACGGCGAAGCTGCAATTTTTGATCCTTTGCGAGAAGTGCAACCTTATATTGAAAAAGCAAATAAGGACAATGCCAAGATAAAATACATTTTCGAAACGCATTTTCATGCCGATTTTGTTTCAGGACATCTGGATTTGGCCAAGAAAACGGGCGGACAAATTGTTTATGGACCAACTGCAAAACCAGAATTTGAAGCTGTAATTGCAACGGATAATCAAGAATTTAAAGTTGGAAATTATACGGTTAAAGCTCTTCATACACCAGGACATACTTTAGAAAGTACTTGTTATTTGCTAATTGATGAAAACGCAAAACAACACGGAATCATCACTGGAGATACTTTGTTTATTGGTGATGTAGGCCGTCCAGATTTGGCTCAAGCTATGGTTGAAGATTTGACACAGGAGAAATTAGCTTCCTATTTGTTTGATTCGCTTCGCAATAAAATCATGCCTTTATCCGATGATTTGATTGTTTATCCGAGTCACGGTGCTGGAAGTGCTTGCGGAAAAAATATGAGCAAGGAAACGACAGATACTTTAGGCAATCAGAAGAAAACAAATTATGCTTTACGCGAAGATATGACTCGTGAAGAATTTACAGCCGAATTATTAGACGGTTTGGGACTTCCACCGGCATATTTTCCTCAAAATGTGATGATGAACATTCAAGGATATGAAAGTTTGGATACCATCATCGAAAAAAGTTTCAAGGCTTTAAAACCAAATGAGTTTGAAACATTGGCTAATCAAGCGGAAGCAATTGTTTTAGATGTTCGTCTTGAAAATGATTATGTGAAAAGCCATATTCCAAATTCAATTTTCATTGGAATCCAAGGAAATTTTGCTCCTTGGGTGGGTGCTTTGATTATGGATGTGAAACAGCCTTTGCTATTGGTAACGCCAGAAGGGAGAGAACAAGAAACCATCACAAGACTTTCAAGAGTTGGGTTTGATAATGTTTTAGGGTATCTTGAAGGCGGAATTACGGCTTGGCAAGAAGCAGGTTTTGAAGTTGATTCAATGAAATCCATTTCCCCAGAAGAATTTACTTCTAAATTATCTGAAAAAAGTATAGTTGTAGATGCAAGAAAACCAGGAGAATTTTCGGCAGAACACGTTGAAAATGCATTAAATATTCCTTTGGATACGGTTAATCAGAATTTCAGTGAAGTACCTAAAAACGAGCAATTTTATCTGCATTGTGCTGGAGGTTACCGTTCTGTGATTATGGGTTCCATCCTGAAATCCAGGGGTATTCATAACTTTATAAATGTCGAAAAAGGCATCAGCGGTATCAGAAATGCTGGCTTGAAACTGACAAATTTCGTCTGTCCATCAACCATTAAATAAAAAAAATTAAATTAAGCATAAAATTTAGTCGGTTTTATAGGTGAACCTTATAAAATTAAATACTTTTGCAAACTAAAATCATAAAAAAATAATTAAAAAAGATGAAACAAATATTTTTATCGTTACTTGCTGTAGCAACCTTGGTTTCTTGTAATAAGGTTGGAAAAAATGAATTTATTATTGAAGGTAATGCTGAAGGTGTGAAAGACGGTGTGGCTGTTTATCTTCAAAAACAAGATTCAACTGGATTGGTGCAAGTTGATACTGTAAAAGTTGAAAAAGGAAAATTTAAATTTGAAGGTAACGTTACTGAACCAGGTTTGCATTTCGTTCAGGTTGACCAAACACAAGGTAAAATTGTTTTAGTTCTTGAAAATGGTGAAATCAATTTGAAAGTAGATAAGGATAGCATCAATAAAAGTGTTGTAGGTGGAACTTACAGCAACGATCAATTGGCTACTTATTCTAAAGAATACGAAAAAGTTCAAAAGAAAATGATGTCTTTCCAAAAAGCTAATATGGAGAAATGGCAACAAGCTCAAATGACTCAAGATACTGTTACAAGAAATGCTTTGATCAAGGAGAACAAAGTTTTTCAAGACGAGTTCATGAAATTGACTGTTGATCATATTGAAAAACATCCAAAATCTTATTTATCACTTTTATTTATTGGCCAACTTATCAATCAACCAGACCGTGATTTAGCAAAGCTTAACAAATATTTCGATTCATTGGATGCTGATTTAAAAGTTACTAAAGAAGGTAAGAAATTGAAAAAAACACTTACTGAAATTGCTGAAGCTGAAAAAAAAAGCCCAGTAATGCCAGCACTTCCACAGCAATAGGAAGTATTGCTCCTGATTTTTCTGCACCAAATGTTGACGGTAAGAAAGTTTCTTTAAGAGAATCTTTAGGAAAAATAACAATTATAGATTTTTGGGCTTCTTGGTGTGGACCATGCAGACAAGAAAATCCAAACGTTGTAGCTCTTTATAATGAGTTTCATTCAAAAGGATTGAATATAATTGGAGTTTCTCTTGATACAAATGGTAGTAAATGGAAAGAAGCAATTGCAAAGGATAGGCTAACATGGACACAGATTTCAAACCTTCAAGGTTGGGAGGATCCAATTGCACAACAATATGAAATTGAAGGTATTCCAGCAACTTTATTGCTAGATGCATCTGGGAAAATTATTGCAAAAGACCTTCGTGGTGAAGAGCTAAAAACAAAAGTAGCTTCACTCTTAAAATAAATAAATAGCCATGGAAACATGGCTATTTTTGTATTAATAATTAAAAAAAATAAACATGAAAAAAGTATTTTTTATTCTTTTCCTTGCTGTGGGATTGGTTTCTTTCCAAGCAATTATCAATAAGGACTATACTCTTACAGGAACAGTAAAAGGTTTAGAAAACGGAAAAACAGTTGTACTAGAAAAACAAGATGAAATTCTGGGAATGGTTGCTGTTGACAGTGTTAAAGTAGAAAACGAGAAATTTACCTTTAAGGGAAAAACTTTAGAGCCTTCGATCCATTTTATCCAAGTTCAGGATATTCAAGGTAAAGTAGCCTTTATATTAGAAAACGGTAAAATCAATTTCACTATCTATAAAGATAGTGTTGCAAAAAGTAGAATTGGAGGCACACAAAACAATGAGGATTTGCAAAATTTCAATAGTGCTGCGATGAAAGTGCAAAAGAAGATGCAAGATTTCCAGGCTGCCAATATGAAAAAGATGCAGGATGCTCAAGCCAGTAATGATGAAGCTACAATGAATGCTCTAATGGATGAGTTTGGAAAGATGCAGTCTGAAATTATGGAAATGACTTCTGTATTTCCTGAAAAAAATCCGAAATCATTCCTTTCTATTTTGTTTTTGGATAATATGTTCAACCAACAAGATGTGGATATCGAAAAAATAAAGAAGGTTTATAATAATTTGGATGCCTCTTTAAAAGCTACTAAACCAGGTAAAACTGTAAAAAATAAGATTGATAATTTTAAGTCAATAACAGTTGGAAGTTTGGCTCCAGAGTTTTCTGCTCCAAACCCTGACGGAAAAGTAATCTCTCTGAAAGAATCGTTAGGTAAAATCACAATAATCGATTTCTGGGCTTCTTGGTGTGGACCTTGTAGACAGGAAAATCCAAGCGTTGTGGCACTTTATAACGAATATCATGCAAAAGGCTTAAACATCATTGGTGTTTCTTTGGATAAAGATGCTACGAAATGGAAAGAAGCGATAGCAAAAGATAACCTCACATGGAATCATATCTCGAATCTGAAATTCTGGAGTGATCCAATTGCAGAACTTTATAATGTTAAAAGTATTCCAGCTACTTTTATCTTGGATGCTAATGGAAAAATTATCGCTCGCGACTTGAGAGGAGCAGAATTAAGAGCAAAAGTTGCCGAAATATTGAAGTAATTAGCTCTTTTGTAGAATTTGTATAAAAAATCTCCCTAGTGGAGGTTTTTTATTTTATTCACTACCAATAGTTTAAAAATTAATTGAAATTTATCTTTAAATTTAGTTTGCAAACATGAAAACAGTTCCTATATTTGCAACCGCTTGGAACAAATACTAGTGTTTGTTTATAGGAGGGGGAGATACTCAAGCGGCCAACGAGGGCAGACTGTAAATCTGCTGTGAAAACTTCGCAGGTTCGAATCCTGCTCTCCCCACCAAACAAAAAACTCTTTAGGAAACTAAAGAGTTTTTTTGTTTTATTTAGTGGCGTTTAGAAATGGATATAAAAAAGACCTGAATTGTTTCAGGCCTATTATTTTTTATAAAATTCTAGAACTGAACTTATTTCTTGTTCTTCATTTCTTTTTCAATCATATCATAGAACTGATCGATTTTTGGCATCACCACGATACGTGTTCTTCTGTTTGTGGTTCTGTTTTCAGCAGAATTATTTTCTACCAATGGAACAAATTCTCCACGTCCGGCTGCGATTAATTGTCTTGGGCTTACTCCAAAATCTTTTGTCAAGATTCTAACGATTGCTGTTGAACGTTTAACACTCAAATCCCAGTTGTCTAATAAAGTTCCGTTGCTGATGAAAGGAACGTTGTCGGTGTGTCCTTCAACCATACATTCAAAATCAGGTTTGTCGTTTACTACTTTTGCAACTTTGCCTAAAATTTCTTTGGCTCTGTCGCTTACAACGTAGCTTCCGCTTTTGAATAAAAGTTTATCAGCGATAGAGATGAAAACAACCCCTTTTTCAACGTTGATTTCAATATCCGGATCAGAAATACCTACCGAACGTTTCAAGCTCGTAACCAAAGCCAACGTAACGCTGTCCTTTTTAGTCAAGGCATCCTGCATTCTTGTGATTTTCAAATCTTTTTCTTTGATAGATTCAAGTGCTTTTTCAATATTCTCGGCACCTTTTGCTGACAAAGTTGTCATATTGCCCATGTTATTGATCAAATCAGAATTATTTTTCTTTAAAAATTCCATTTGACTTGCCAATCCTTCTTTCTCTGTCAAACAAGTATTCAATTTTATTGTAGCTGAATTCAATAAATCTTGGATTTCTTTATTTTTACTTTCCAGTTCAGCGATTTTCTTTTTGGATCCACACGAAGTGGTCAGTAGGGCAATAATTGATAATGCCAGAAATACTTTTTTCATAATTTGATTTGTTTTTAATTTTTTTTATTTACAAAATTAGGGCTTAAAAAGTTTAAAGATTCATAATGATACCTAAACTAATGTTAAAAAAGCTTGTCAAATACCTTGCCACTTCCAGTATAATAGCGGTAAACTACACTTTTTATTAAGTAGTAATTTGAATATTGTTTTCTTTCTCTTTTCCTGTGATTTTTAATGAACCTTCGGTAAAATGAAAAATGTGCTTTTAAAATCATAAAAAAATGAGCAAATTTACCTTGTGTTAAAAATTTTATTCCAGCAAGGCTGTCAAGACATAGCCTCAAGAAAAGTGTTGGAAATAGGGAAGAAGCGGGTAAATTCTTCGTTAGCATCAAGAGTGAGTTCCTAAAATTTAAATACGTTTTTCTAGGGTTACCTTCGTTTAAAGTAGCACCTCCAACATGGAAAACCTTTGAAGAATGGCAATATCGAACCTTATAATTCATATTAAAAGCACGCCAGCATAAATCGATTTCCTCTTGATGGGCAAAGAAATCTGCGTCAAAACCATTGAGTTCATTATAGACTTTACTTCTTATGAAAAAACACGCTCCCGAAGCCCAGAAGATTTCTATATCATCATCATATTGCCCGTCATCTTTTTCGATGGTGTCGAAAATTCTTCCACGGCAAAAAGGAAAACCAAATTTATCTATAAAACCACCTCCAGCACCAGCATATTCAAAATATTCCTTGTTTTTGTAGTCCAGGATTTTCGGTTGAATAATGGCTGTATCGAAATCTTTTTCAAAAGTTTCAATTATCGGCGAAAGCCAGTTTTCGGTCACTTCAATATCTGAATTGACTAAAGCATAGACCTCAGCATCAATATGTTTTAACGCTTCGTTGTAGCCTTTTGCAAACCCATAATTGTTATTATTGATGACGATTTTCACCGAAGGAAAATTCGCCCTTACAAATTCAACCGAATTATCTGTCGAAGCATTATCGGCAACATAAACAGTCGCTTCCGGAGAATAGGTGATTACCGATGGTAAAAACTTTTCCAAAAGCTGTACTCCATTCCAATTTAAGATGACTACTGCTATGTTCATTGTGTATATTTACAATTATTTATTAAAAAGCTCTACTGAAAACTGATCACTGATTACTATAATCCGGAAGTTCCCTCAAAAAAGTATATTTTTCATTCTCGAAATCCATTTGACAAAAGTAATGATTAAGACCGTTGGTAACCATTAAATATTCAGCTTGAAGCGTCATGTTATAACGTGCAATTTGGTCAAATGTGGTTTGCGAAACCTTGATTTCGGGTGCCTTGCATTCCACCAGGATAAAAATCGAACCATCATTGTTGAAAACCACTACATCGTAGCGTTTTACCAAACCATTAATCTTCAGTAATTTCTCTACATTGATTAGAGATTTCGGATACTTTTTTTCTTGAAGCAGATATTGTACAACGTTTTGCCTCACCCATTCTTCTGGTGTCAGAATGATGAATTTTTTCCGAATTTCATCGAAGATAGCTGTTTTATTTTCGCTATTTTTGAATCGAAAGTTATAGACAGGGAAATTGAGCTGTTGCATGAGGCAAATATAATTTGATAATTCGGAAATTTTGTAATTTGAAAATGAGATAATTTGAAAATTTGAAATTCACTAAGGCTGAAAACTGTGACTGCGACTGAACACTGTGACTGAACACTGAACACTAAAAAATGGACGAGGTTATAAAAATTGTAAACGATATAAAGGCTGGAAACATCAAGCCAATTTATTTCTTGATGGGTGAGGAGCCCTATTATATCGATAAATTATCGGATTATATAGAAGATAATATCCTTTCGGAAGACGAGAAAGGTTTCAATCAAACCGTGCTTTATGGTCGGGATGTTTCGATGGAAGACATTATCGGAACGGCAAAACGCTACCCAATGATGTCCGAACGTCAAATTGTGATTGTAAAAGAGGCACAGGATTTGACCAAAACCATCGACAAGATTGAAAGCTATGCCGAAAACCCAATGGCAACAACGGTTTTAGTGTTTTGCTACAAATATAAAACGCTTGACAAGAGGAAGAAAGTTACCAAATTGCTCGAAAAAAACGGACTCGTTTACGAAAGCAAGAAACTCTACGAGAACCAAGTTGGCGATTGGCTGAAACGTGTTTTGGCCGGAAAAAAACTCAACATCGAACCAAAAGCTTCTGCAATGTTGGTTGATTTTTTGGGAACCGATTTGAGCAAGATTGCAAATGAATTGGACAAACTTGCGATTGTTTTGCCGAAAGGCAGTACCGTAACCCCTGAAGTTATTGAGGAAAACATTGGCTTTAGCAAGGATTTTAATGTGTTTGAATTTCGTAAAGCCATTGGAGAGAAAAACCAATTGAAGTCCTATCAGATTGCACAATATTTTGCTGAAAACCCGAAAGATCACCCGATGGTCATGACGACTTCGCTAGTATTTGGTTTTTTTCTGCAACTCTTGCAATACCACGGATTGAAGGACAAAACACCAAAAAATGTGGCTTCTGTACTGAAAGTGAATCCTTATTTCGTAAAGGATTATGACGTAGCTTTAAAAAATTATCCTATGAAAAAAGTTAGCCAGATTGTAGCCACGCTTCGTGACACGGATGTAAAAAGCAAAGGAGTTGGGGCTTCTTTAAAGGAAAGTGATTTATTGAAAGAGATGCTGGTGAAGATTTTTAATTGACACACCCTGAAGACAGAATAATTTAAGTTAACCCAAACCCACAAATATGAAACAACTTTACCTTTTTATTGCAGTTCTATTTATAGTTTCTTCAAGCTATTGTAATACAAATCTTTCAGAATTAGATTGTGATTTAGTAATCAATACACCCATTTCCAACACAGCTTATATTTGTGATGAGTCAGTTACATTAAGTGTTGCTGCAACAGGTTCTATGCTTACTTATCAATGGTTTTTTAATTTTTTACCTATTAGTAATGAAACTGCAAATACAATTGTTGCAACTGTTCCCGGATTATACGATTGTGTGATTACGAGTGAACTGTGTTCCGAATATGTAAACTTTACCGTTTTGGCGGCAACTATACCCATCATCACCAGTCAGCCTACCTCACCAACGGTATGCCAGGGAGGCCCACTTTTCTTGTCCGTTAGTGCTATTGGAGAAAACCTAACCTATCAATGGTTCCATGATGATCTACCAATTATAGGAGCTGATTCAATGTATTTGACAATTAATACAGTGACGCAGGCTGATGCTGGGGATTATTACTGCAAAGTGTCTTCGGGATGCTCTGTGAATTCTGCCGTTGCTCATATTAGTGTTAATTACGTCACTATTACTAGCTTTCCAATTGACTTTGTAGGATGTGAGGGAGCAACTTTTATTGCCTACATAGAAACGGTAGGAACTGTAGCGAGCTATGAATTGTATCGAAATAATCAGCTTGTTGAAGGAGTAACAGGCAACATGCACAGCATTACGCTTGCAGAAGATACCGCAGGTCAATATTCTTGGACAGTGATTACTCCAAGTTGTCCTCCGACTGTTACCAGTTTTAATGTCTTCATGGCGCCATCTGCTACAATTGATGCCGAAGCCAATCAATCCTTTATTGCTGGGCAAACCTTGGCCGATTTGGAAGTTGCAGGTGATTTGATAAAATGGTCTGCTACTGAGCAAATAAACTTCGAAGACCTTTTGCCTTCCACAACCCCGCTAGTAGATGGAACCACTTATTATGCTTTTGCTGAATCATTGCAATCGTTATGTATGTCGGATGTTTTGGCTGTTACAGTACATCTTGAATTAGGTATAAACGGCCTAAACAAATCAGCATTGCAGTATTATCCAAACCCGGTAAAGAATACCTTGAACTTCAAAACCGAAAGCTTTATCAACACTATTGCGTTGTATAATATGGTGGGGCAAGTGATGATGTATAAAAACATCCATAATCAATCAGGTATTTTAGATATGGATGCACTTCCACAAGGACATTATATCCTGAAAGTAAACACAATGGAAGGGGAACAAAATTTTAAAATTTTAAAGGAATAAGAAAAATCAGAACTCTTTTATACTCAGAAATTCAAATCAATTAAACATCTAAAGCAAGAAATAAAGCAGTATATCGACTATTACAATAACGAACGGATCAAGTCAAATTTAAACAAAATGAGCCCGATAAAATATCGAGCTCACTATTATCAAAATTAATTATAAATTTGTCTAAACTTTTGGGTGCAGTCTAGTTAAGGACGCATTTTTTGTTTAAATAGGAATAACAGACCCTATCATATCACTTTTTGTTCAAAAGGAGGATAACTGTACATTTTTAGAAATACATCTTGATACCTAATTTTTATATAAAATACCTATAATTAGGTATTGTGGTTTGTGAATTTGTAAGTTACTTTTGAAAAATATACAGTTTGTTTAGTTATAGTTTTTGTTAGAGCATCCTAATGGCTAAAGGGGATGCTCTTTTTTTGTAAAGTAGAATTTAGTATCTGCCAATGCGATCATAATTCAATGTTTTAAAGATTCAAATTGGGAGTCTAAAATCACTATTTCGATTAGTTCTTAAAAGATGATTCACATTAATTCTTGAAATTTTACAAAAACATAAAACTTTTTATTTCCTTAATTATTTCCCGATATTTGCCCCTCTAAAACAAAAACTATGGGAATGAATAAAAACACCATCCTCGGATGGGCAACTTTTATAATGATAATGATGGGACTTTTACTGATTGGACTTGGAGCTTTCCGATATGATGATGTGGCAGGCTGGGGTTTTGCAGCTGTAGGAATTGGCTTTTTTTGCATTGCTTGGGTATTCAGCTCACTCAAGGGCAGGGTCTAAAAAACAACTCAAGTAATCTTCTAATCCGCTTTCGAGCGGATTTTTTTGTCTTATAGTTCATGGGTATTCAAAACATTTAATATCATTCTTTATTTCAATCGGTGGCTCTGCATAAATTTTTCACCATTCTAAAAAATTAGTGGCTATCTTTTAGAGGCGTGTTCAAAGTCGGGTAGGGTTTTTTATAGCTAATTTGTTGTAATAGGGAAATACTTCCTCTTTCTCGGAATTATTTTAAACCTAAAACCTAATATAACATGAAAACAAAATTATTTTTAATAGGACTCTTGTCCTTCTTGTATGTGAGTTCCCAAGAGAGTAGGCTGGTGGAAGTACAGGACTCTGATAAGGAAGCTTTAGCTCTTAAAGACACTCCTTTTTATGACGGCAGAAACTCCAATCTTGATTTAGCTCCTACAAATGATGAATGTGATACCGCTATAGAACTCACAATAAACAATGATTACAGTTGCGGAACCGTTACTCCGGGAACGCTTTTTGAAGCAACAGACTCTGGAATTGAAGGGGAAATAGGAACTGCCAACGATGACGTGTGGTTCTTTTTTATCGCAACAAACGAAATGCATAAAGTTTCATTGGAAAATGTTCAAGGCAGTGTGGTAATGGAACTTATGAGTGGAACTTGCAGCAATTTGAATGTTATTGCCTTCACCAGTTCTCCAACTATGTTGGTTGTTGGAAATCTTGAGGTGGGAACTCCTTATTATGTTAGGGTATATTCATCTTCGGACGAACCTCAAGAAACTACTTTTGACATCTGTGTAGGAACGCCTCCAGGACCACCATCAAACGATGATTGTGCAAATGCAATACCCCTTACTGTAAATACCGATTACCTTTGCGGAACAGTAACAGGAGGTACTATTCATTCAGCTACTGATTCTGGAATTGAAGCCGATTTTGGCCAAGCCGATGATGATGTGTGGTTCTCTTTTACAGCATTAGCATCCACACATAAAATTCAAGTTAACAATATTGTAGCAAGTACATGGCAAGGAATGGATCTTGCAATCGAAGTATTTGCAGCAGAATGTACGGGTAATTTGGTAGTAAGCAGTGATCCTGAAACTTTCATTGTTTCTAATCTGGTGCCAGAAACCGTATATTATGTTAGGGTTTATTCCTTTTATGATTACATTGTAGATACAACATTTGATATCTGTATTGGAACACCACCACCACCACCCGCCAATGATGAATGTTCGGGAGCTGTAGCTTTAACTGTTAGCCAAGCGGTTTTTTGTTCATCGCCTACATCAGGAACATTACAATCTGCAACCGATTCTGGGGTTGAATGGCAAGAAGGAAATGCAGACGACGATGTTTGGTATTCCTTTGTAGCTTTATCAACCTCACATCTGATATTTCTCCAAAACATTCAAGGAAATGATACCGATCTGGCTTTTGAAGTGCTTGGTGGAATTTGTGGCGAACAAAACAGTGTTCAAGGATTTTATGCCAATAACGGAATTGTAGATGAACTTGAAATCGGCAACACCTATTATGTGAGGGTTTATACCTATTACGATAACCCAAATCCAAATACTATTTTCTCTATCTGTATTTCTACTCCAGGTCCACCACCAGTAAACGATCAGTGTGATGCTGCAATAGAACTAACGGTTAATGAAGATTATAACTGCCAGTCCATCACTTCGGGAACAATAACATTTGCTACAGATTCCGATATTGAAACCAATACAGGAAATCCAGATGATGATGTTTGGTACCGGTTTACCGCTCTTTCTGATACGCAAAAGGTGTCTTTATTAAATATAGTAGGAACTACATCCGATTTTGTCATTGAAATATTTGATAGCGAATGTGGAGGAGAAATTATAGTGTCTAGCGATCCTCAAACCTTTGTGGTGGATGAACTTTTTGTTGGATCAGAATATTTCCTTCGTGTTTTTACATACAGTTCTGAATTCCACTTTGCCAATTTTGATATTTGTATCGGAACAATGCCCCAATCACAACCAAACGACGAATGTGAGGATGCTATACCATTGACAGTAAACACGAACGGACTTTGCGAAGTGACTACTACCTCTTCTTTGGCCGCTGCAACCTATTCTGGTATTGAAAGCGAACAAGGAAGCCCTGATGATGACGTGTGGTTTTCATTTGTTGCAACGGGAACAAGCCATAAATTGTTGATAACAGAACAGGATGATTTTGAAACTTTGTCAATCGAAGTCTTTGATGGAACTTGTGGAGAGTTCATCCTTATCAGTAATCCAGAATCTCCTTTTGTAGATGATCTTGAGATTGGAACCACTTATTATGTTAGAGTATTTTCCTTTTCACAGGAACCTGTGAACACAACTTTCGGAATCTGTTTAACCCAACGACAGGTAGCTCCAGTAAACGATGAGTGTGAAGGTGCAGTTACTCTAACTGTTGATGCAGACTATTGTAATGGTGTTTTAAACAACGGAACCAATCTGGGAAGTACAGGTTCCGACTGGGATTCGTCAATTTGTATGAATGATCCGCAAAATGACGTTTGGTTCAGTTTCACCGTTCCTGCAAATGTTGCCTCTGTAAATATCTCGACCAATTTTACAGGAGCAAGCATCAGCAATACTATTATTGCCTTATATAATGGAGCTTGTGGCAATTTAACAGAAATGGAATGTAACGACAACGACGGAAATTCTGCAATGTCAACTATTGAAGGTGCCGAAGTAAATGTTGGCGAAACCTATTATGTGAGAGTGGTGGGATATTCACAACTAGATGAAGGTAATTTCTGTTTAGAAGTTACAACAAATGAAAACCTATCAAAGGATGATTTCGAGAAAAATACGTTGAAGGCCTATCCAAATCCTGTGAAAAATTTATTGAATTTGAGTAATGCATCAGAAATTAGAGATGTTGCAATATTCAACCTTCTAGGTCAGGAGGTGGTTGCAAAAGCAGTAAATGCCAACAATGCCCAACTGGATTTGTCACAATTGACAACGGGAGCCTATCTGGTAAAAATATCATCTGATAATGCTATACAAACCATCAAGATTATAAAAGAATAATTTGTTAATTGTTTTTAGGTGCTTAAGTCCTGTAAGAAATTGCAGGGCTTTTGCTTTTTTATAATGACTCCAATACCATTAGAAAGTGAGTTCCTAATATTGCAAAATCATCTTTGCATTGTTTTTATTTAAAACTATCTTTGTAGCTCAAGAATTAAACAATAGCAATAAGAAATAAAAAATAGATAATAAAAAAATAAGTAATAACAATAAGAAATAAAAAAACATGTCAGACGATAAGAAAGTAATATTTTCGATGCAGAAATTGAGTAAGACCTACTCAAGCAGCGACAAGCAGGTATTAAAGAACATCTATTTGAGCTTTTTCTACGGAGCAAAGATTGGTATTTTGGGTCTTAACGGTTCTGGAAAATCTTCCCTTTTGAGGATTATTGCAGGAGTCGATAAAAACTACCAAGGAGATGTAGTATTCCAGCCAGGTTATACAGTTGGATATTTGGAGCAAGAACCACAATTGGACGAAAGTAAAACCGTTATCGAGATTGTTCGTGAAGGTGTTGCCGAAACAATGGCAGTTTTGGAAGAATACAACCAGATTAATGATTTGTTCGGACTTGAGGAAAACTATTCCGATCCAGATAAAATGGACAAGCTAATGGACCGTCAAGCGGCCTTGCAGGACAAGATTGATGCTCTTGGTGCTTGGGAAATAGATACGAAATTAGAAATAGCAATGGATGCCCTTCGAACTCCAGATCCAGACACACCAATCAAGGTGCTTTCGGGAGGAGAGCGTCGTCGTGTGGCACTTTGTAGATTGTTGTTGCAACAGCCAGACGTATTATTGCTTGATGAGCCTACCAACCACTTGGATGCCGAAAGCGTACTTTGGTTAGAACAACACTTGGCCCAATATGCAGGAACCGTAATTGCCGTAACCCACGACCGTTATTTCCTTGACAATGTTGCCGGTTGGATTTTAGAGTTGGATAGAGGAGAAGGTATTCCGTGGAAAGGAAACTATTCTTCTTGGTTGGATCAAAAATCAACGCGTATGGCTCAGGAAGAAAAAGTGGCTTCGAAGAGAAGAAAAACACTTGAACGTGAGTTGGACTGGGTGCGTCAAGGAGCAAAAGGAAGACAAAGCAAGCAAAAAGCACGTTTGCAGAACTACGATAAATTATTAAACGAAGATCAAAAGCAACTCGACGAGAAACTGGAAATCTATATCCCGAACGGACCACGTTTGGGAACAAATGTGATAGAAGCTTCTAGCGTTGCAAAAGGATATGGCGAAAAATTATTATACGATAATTTGAATTTCACTTTGCCACAAGCAGGAATCGTTGGAATCATCGGGCCAAATGGTGCCGGAAAATCTACCATCTTCCGAATGATCATGGGCGAGGAAACACCTGATGGAGGTGCATTCTCTATCGGCGAAACGGTGAAGATTGCCTATGTAGATCAATCGCATTCTAATATCGATTTGAATAAATCCATTTGGGAAAACTTCGCAGACGGACAGGAATTGATCATGATGGGTGGAAGACAAGTAAATTCAAGAGCCTATCTATCCCGTTTTAATTTCGGCGGAAGCGATCAAAACAAAAAGGTATCCATGCTTTCGGGTGGGGAAAGAAACCGTTTGCATCTTGCCATGACTCTAAAAGAAGAAGGAAACGTGTTGCTACTGGATGAGCCAACGAATGACTTGGACATCAACACGCTTCGTGCCTTGGAAGAAGGTTTGGAAAACTTTGCAGGATGTGCCGTTGTAATTTCGCACGACAGATGGTTTTTGGACAGAATTTGTACTCATATCCTAGCTTTTGAAGGCGATTCTGAAGTGTATTTCTTTGAAGGAAGCTTCTCTGAATACGAAGAAAATAAAAAGAAACGTCTTGGTGGCGATTTGACCCCAAAGCGAATCAAATACAGAAAATTAATCAGAAACTAAATTTTTTATACTAATCCCGACTTAATGTTGGGATTATTTTTATATTTTCATTCGAAATTTTGCTGAAGTGAAAAGATTCATTACCACACTGTTATTTTTTGCAATCTCCTTTTTATACTCCCAAACACCAGAGCGTGAAAGGAAGAGTATAGAAAAGCAAATTATAGAAGCAGGTGTGCATTACAGGAAAGACAATTACGAAAAGTCATTGGAGCTTTCCAAACAGGCTCTTGTGAGATCTTTCAAAATCAATGACCCCTATCTGATAGCACATTCATATAACTCTATTGGTGTTATCTACGATGATTTTTCTCAATCCAAAAGGGCAATCGAGTTTTATGACAAGGCCCTGAAATATGCCAATAAAACAGAAAATGATTCCTTGAAGGATTGGGTCTACAGCAATTTGGGAAGTGCCTACTATTATAATAAAATTGATGTCAAAAAGGGAATTGCCTACTACAAGAAATCCCTTTTCTATGCAGAAAAGATCAAAGACAGTACGGAAATTGCCTATACGAAACTGAACCTTGCCAATGCTTATTTTTCCTATGATGATTTTGATATAGGGTATGAATACTTGAGCCAAATCAGGTCATATTTTGAGAATAAAGGCGATGCAGAAGGGAAATTCTACCTGTTTAACTGTCTTGGTGTTTACTACAGCAGCCAAGGGCAAAACGAGCTAGCAGAGGACTTTTTTTTCAAGGCGTTAAAAATTGGAAAAAAAGAGCAAATGGACGGCTTGGTTATGGATGTATACGAAAACCTTTCAGAGCATTATAAAAAATACAACCAACCGAAGTTGGCATTTGTATATGAAAAAAAGCGAAAAGCGGTTAACGACACACTTTTTTCAGAAAAAAAACTGCAAAGCCTTGAAAAATATGCCATAGAAATTGAACTCGACGAATATAAAAGCCAGTTTGAACGCATTGAAGTAGAGAATGCCACACAGCAGGAAAAAATATCCATAACCAAAACGGTGAGCTTGCTGATGTTTGTTATTTTGATTGTTATGCTGTTATTGCTCTATACTTTTTATAAAAGCAACAAATTGAGAAAAAAACTCAATGCCGAACTCACAAAAGCCAATGAGGAACTAACACTTGCCAACAAGAAAGCAGAGGAAAATGCCGAACTAAAAAATCAATTCATATCAACTGTCAGCCATGAATTAAGGACACCTCTTTATGGAGTGGTGGGTATTGCAAGTATTATTCTGGAAGAACATAAAAAATTGGTCAACAACAACCATTTGCATTCGTTGCGGTTTTCGGCAAGGTATCTTTTGGCTTTGGTCAACGATATTTTGCAGATCAGCAAGATGGAAGAAAACAAAATCGTCTTGGAAAACAGTGTATTCAATTTGAAAGAAGAAATCAATACCATCAAAAACTCGCTCCATTTTATTGCCGATGGAAATGAAAACACACTTACAGTTGAATTAGATCCAAGAATTCCTAAATACCTCATTGGCGATGAATTGCGTTTGTCGCAAATTTTGATGAACCTTATCAGTAATGCACTCAAATTCACATTGAAGGGAGAAGTAAAGATTATTGTCCTGTTGGATAGGATTGAAGGCGATGTTTATTTTATTACCTTCAAAGTAAAGGATAACGGTGTAGGTATTACCAAAGAAAACCAAGAGAAGATTTTCGAGAAGTTTGTGCAGCTCGATCGAAGAAGTGGCGATTATCAAGGAACCGGTCTCGGACTAACGATTGTAAAAAGGCTCATTGAACTTTTTGAAAGCAAAATTGAAGTTGAAAGTCAGGAGAACAAAGGCACACAGTTTACCTTTACAATTGGTTTTGAACTGGCTGTAGAAAAAGTGCAACCATCAAAAAAGATGAAACAACCAATTTCTAACCTGCATATTTTAGTTGTAGAAGACAACAAAATCAACCAAATGGTGACACAAAAAGTTATCGAAAGGCAAAAGCATACCTGCAAAATCGTTGACAACGGACATGAAGCTATAGAAATTGTACAGCAGGAAACATTCGACGCTATCCTGATGGACATCAATATGCCTATCATTGATGGGTATGAAACAGCTAGAAACATCAGAAACCTGGGAATGAAAATTCCAATCATTGCTTTAACAGCTTTCGATAAGAATGAAGTTTTAAAAAAGGCTACCGAATCAGGCATAGACGATGTGGTCATAAAACCATTTAGCCCTACTGAATTGTTCGAAGTGATTTTTGCCCATATTCAAAAAAATCAGGAATGATATAATTGTTTTAGAAGTAAAAATCTTATAACTATAATTTTTTATTGTGTAATGTATTCCTGTGGTCTAATATTTATTTTTACAGCGTAAAACCTTTACAACATGAAAAGAAAAACACTGTTCAAGAAATCCTGGGGATTATTAAAATCTACTTTTACCGAATTTGATACAGATAATGCAATCAAACTTAGTGCTTCGTTATCCTATTATACCATTTTTTCATTACCGCCTTTGTGCATCATCATTTTATACATTTGTGGAATTTTCTTCGGAAAAGACGCCGTTAGTGGCCAATTTTTCGGACAAATAAACGGAATGGTTGGGAACGATGCAGCCATTCAAATTCAAGAAACCATCAAGAACATCGAGCTTTCAGACAGTAACATTTTTGCAGCCGTCTTTGGAGGTGTCATGTTGCTCATTGGAGCATCTGGGGTTTTTGCAGAGATACAAAGTTCCATCAATTTTATATGGGGATTAAAGGCAAAACCAAACAAGGGAATCATGAAATTTATAAAAAACAGATTGATGTCCTTTTCAATGATAGCAGCAGTTGGATTCCTGTTATTGGTCAGCTTGACTGTCAATACTGTAATGGATGTCTTGAATGCAAGATTGGTATTGTATTTTCCAGACGCAACGGTTTACCTTTTTTACATCCTTAATATCCTGATTTTATTTGCAAGCACAACCATATTGTTTTCTATCATCTTCAAAACTTTGCCCGATGGCGATATCGCCTGGAAAGATGCCCTGATTGGATCCAGTTTTACATCGGTTTTCTTTATGATAGGTAAATTTGCCATTGGATTCTATCTAGGAAATTCAACTGTTGCAACAGTTTATGGAGCGGCAGGTTCGGTGGTGATCATCTTGGTTTGGGTCTATTATTCAGCCATTATATTATACTTTGGAGCAGAGTTTACAAAGGTTTATGCCCGAATGTATGGCAAAAAAATCATCCCAAATGATTATGCCGTAGAAATCCAGAAGGAAATTTTCGAGATAGAACCTGTAGAAGAAAATAAGCCCAACAATTAATCTTATAACTTTTTGAAAATATTCTATAACAAATTAGAGGCACTAAAAAGCCAACTTTGTAATAGATAAACCAACAAATAAAACACAACACCATGGGAAATTTATTATACACGATAGCAGTAATTTTAGTAATCATCTGGGCAATTGGATTCCTTGGAGGATTGGTTACAGGAAGCATTATTCACCTGTTGTTGGTAATTGCGGTAATCGCAATACTATTTAGACTTATTCAAGGCAGAAGGCCAATTGATTAAGCATTTGAAACGTACATTTTTGTTTTGTAGATAAACCTAATTGGACGTAACTAGATACATTAATATCCCTATAAATGTATTTTTTTATAAAGATTATGTTTTAATTGTTTTTGGTGAACGACCCTTCGATTTTATCGGGGGGTCGTTTTTTTATAGGTATTTGCAAAACACTTTTTGTTTGAAATATTGCTTAAAATTAAAAGCTTCTAAAACAATATAATAGAAGCTTTAATTTAAATTCTATTCAAGTATTACTTTGATTTTTCTCCAACAAAATAATCGGAGTTCGATTTAAACAATACATTAAAAGTAGTGAGACTGCCATAAATTCTGGTGATGTATTGCTGCAGATCAACCTTCTCACTGTTGTCCAAGTTGCTGGCGTTTATCTTTTGTTCCATCACCCTCAATCGGTCGCGAACCATCACAATTTTATTGAAGAAGGTATCAATTGGAACTTCTTTTCCTTGAACGCCTGCTTGTCCGGGTGCTAAAACCAGATTGCCACCTTTCCATTTATCGGCAATTGGAACTATTTCCGTCACATCCGACCATTTTCTCAAGATCTTTTTCAGGCTCGTTTCAACATCATAAAAACTAATGGTGTCCACTTCGTTCTCTGCCGCTTCAATCACTTCAAATTCACTGTTTAAAGCGATGGTTTCTAGTCCGTTTTCTATAAACGTAACCCAATATTCTTTGGTTGAAACATTTGTAACAACACCTTTCCCATATTCTGGATGGTTTATTCTGGAGCCTATGCCAAGTATTTTCATATCGTTTGTATTAGTTTTTTACGAAAGTAGAAATCTATTTCAAGGAATCCAAAATTTGTATTTATTTTAAAACTCTTTCATTTAAAAAGATGTAATTTTAAGAAATAGATTTATCAGATAAACATAAAAACAAACAACATTATGAAAAAGCTTATTTTACTATTGTCCATTACTTTAGGACTTTTGACTTCCTGCAACTCTAAGAAAGCAGTTGTACCAAGTGGCTCTCAATCATTAGAGGGAAATTGGGAACTGACGTATATTTCAGGACCGAGGATTGCATTTGATGGTTTGTATCCGAATGAGAAACCCAACATCACCTTCAATATCAACGAAAATCTGGTAGTGGGAAAAAACAGTTGCAACAATTACTCTGGTTCCTTCAAGGCAGAGGCCAGCAAGATTACTTTTAACGAAAGTGGTATGGTTTCTACCAAAATGTTCTGCGAAGGTGCAGGGGAGAGTACTTATATGAATACCCTTCAGAAAATAAATGGCTATTCGATCAGCGAGGATGGCAAGACGCTAACGTTGCTTACGGGTGATGTTGCCATGATGCGATTTGAAAGAAAATATGCGGTGATGAATTAAGTGGTCTAATTCTGTAACATTAAAAGTTAATACTGTAAAAAGAAAACTGTAGTAATAGTATAATTTAGTAGTATTAAAATGATGCAATAAAATGCATTAAAAAATCAAAACTAAAACCAATAAAATTTAAAGTTATGGGAAATTTACTTTACACAATCGCAGTTATTTTGGTAATCATTTGGGCATTGGGATTCTTCGGAGTTCTTGGAGCTGGAATTGCCACTGGAGGATTAATCCACATTCTATTAGTAATCGCAATCATTATTGTATTGCTAAGAGTTATTCAAGGTAGAAAACCGCTATAATAAGCACTTTCTATTATAAACAAAACCGTCTCGTTAAATTTAACGAGACGGTTTTTTCATTACAAACTATATTAAACCTACTAAAAAATTCTAGAAGCAATATTCATTTTCGGCAATCAATTTTGATGCAATCGTTTCACGCAAACCAACAACATTAGGAAGGTTGGTATATTTTGTAAAACGTTTCAATCCCATCAGCATCATGCGTTGTTCATCGCCTTCAGAGAACGAAGCAATTCCTTCTTTTCCTTTAGAGTTCACGATGTCAACTGCTTTGTACAGATACAATTGTGCCATTGCAATTTGCTCTTTTACGTTTTCAGCACCTTTTGATTTTGCCAATTTCTCGGTTCTCAAAATCACCGATTCCGCCATATAGATTTCAATCAGGATATCAGAAGCGGCCATCAATAATTGCTGGTGAGCATCCAAATCCGGACCATATTTTTGAACCGCGGCACCAGCTACCATCAAAAATACTTTCTTTAAATTAGCTACTATTCCTTTCTCTTCTGCAAATAATTCTGAGAAATCAGGTGTATTGAAATCAGGAATTCCCATCAATTCTTCCTGTACTTTCATCGCTGGACCTAACAAATCAACGTGACCTTTCATGGCTTTCTTTACCAGCATTCCTACCGAAAGCATACGGTTGATTTCGTTTGTACCTTCATAGATTCTGGCAATTCGGGCATCTCTCCAAGCACTTTCCATCGGAGTATCTTCAGAAAAGCCCATTCCTCCAAGAATTTGGATTCCTTCATCCGAACAATTTTGGATATCTTCTGAAATCGCTACTTTTAAAATAGAACATTCAATGGCAAATTCCTCAACACCTTTCAATTCTGCATCTTGATGGCTTTCGCCGTTTGCCACTCTTGCTTCAATTCGTTCTTCAACATTTTTTGCAGCACGGTAGGAAGCACTTTCGCCAGCATAACAGGAAGTTGCCATTTCGGCAATTTTAGCACGGATGGCTCCAAAATTTGAAATTGCAGTATTGAATTGGATTCTTTCGTTTGCATATTTTATTGCTCCAGAAGTTACTCTCCTTTGTGCATCCAAACAGGCGGCACCTAATTTGATACGACCCACATTCAAAGCATTCATTGCTATTTTAAAACCATTTCCTCTTTCAGAAAGCATATTTTCAACCGGAACTTTCGTGTCGCTGAAGAAAACCTGACGGGTAGAGGAGGCACGGATTCCTAATTTATGCTCTTCCTCGTTCATCGAAATTCCGTTTGAAGGATCGTTTTCTACGATAAAACCGGTAATGTTTTTGTCATCTCCAATTCTTGCAAACACAATGAAAACACTGCAGAAGCCTGCATTAGAAATCCACATTTTTTGTCCTGTGATTTTGTAATGTGTTCCGTCTTCTGATAGAACGGCTTTTGTTTTTCCAGAATTAGCATCCGAACCCGCTCCAGGTTCTGTCAAGCAATAGGCTCCGAACCATTCGCCAGAAGCTAATTTTGGAACATATTTTTTCTTTTGTTCTTCGGTACCATAAAGGGTAATTGGCATTGTCCCAATTCCGGTATGAGCTCCAAATGCTGTCGAGAACGAACCTGTTGCTCCCGAAATATAATCGCAAACGAGCATCGTGGAAACAAATCCCATTCCGAGTCCGCCATATTCTTCTGGAACTGCAACTCCTAGAAGTCCCAATTCGCCTGCTTTTTTCATACACTCTTCGGTGAAAGCGTAGTCTTTGTTTTCAAAGCGGTTTTTGTTCGGCCAGATCTCTTTGTCCACAAATTCCTTGACCATCTGTTTCATCATCAATTGCTCCTCCGAAAAATCTTCTGGAGTAAAGATGTCTTCGCTTTTTGTTTCTTTTACAAGGAATTGACCACCTCGTGTAACTTGTTTTTCGATTGTATCAGCCATTTCTTATTATGTTTAGTTTTTTTGTTTCTAAGTAATTTATAATCCAATTTCTCAATCTTGTCATTCTGACGAAGGAAGAATCTTCACAAGTATTTCAAATTGTAACGGAGATTGCTTCGCCAGTTCGCTATCGCTCGTGTCTTCCTTCGTCAGAATGACAAAAGGCAGGAGCTAGTTACAACATTTCATAAACCCCTGCAGCACCTTGGCCAGTACCCACACACATCGTTACAATACCATATTTGTTTCCTCTGCGTTTCATTTCATCAAATAATTGAACAGAAAGTTTAGCTCCTGTACAACCTAGTGGATGCCCAAGTGCGATTGCTCCACCATTCACATTTACAATTTCTGGGTTGATCCCTAATTCTCTGACAACTGCCAAAGATTGAGATGCAAAAGCTTCGTTTAATTCAAATAACTCTATATCCTTTAAAGACATTCCAGCTTGTTTCAATGCTTTTGGAATTGCTTTCACGGGTCCGATTCCCATAATTCTTGGTTCAACTCCAGCGGCAGCATAACTTACCATTCTTGCTATCGGTTCCAGGTTTAATTCTTTTACCAAATCTTCTGACATAACCATTACAAAAGCAGCACCATCGCTCATTTGTGAAGAACTTCCTGCTGTAACGCTTCCATCAGCTGCAAAAACAGGTCTTAGTTTAGCTAATGCTTCTAAGTTTGTATCGGCTCTTGGACCTTCATCTTTAGAAACAACATACGATTTTGTCGCTTTCTTTCCGTTTTCATCGATATACGTTTGCTCTACAGTAATCGGAACAATCTGCTTATCGAATTTACCTTCTGCTTGTGCTTTCAAAGCTTTTTGGTGTGAGTTGAAAGCGAATTGATCCTGGTCTTCACGAGAAACATTAAATTGTTTTGCAACGGCTTCCGCTGTCAATCCCATTCCCCAATAATAATCTTCGTGGCCTTCTTTTGCTACGGCATAATCAGGAGTTGGTTTGTAGCCTCCCATTGGGATAAAGCTCATGCTTTCGGCACCACCAGCGATAATACAATCTGCCATCCCTGATTGGATTTTTGCAGTTGCCATTGCGATAGTTTCCAATCCCGAAGCACAATAACGGTTTACTGTAACACCGGGAACGTCATCGATTTTCAATCCCATTAAGGAAATTAATCTAGCCACGTTCAAACCTTGTTCGGCTTCGGGCATTGCATTTCCGACCATTACGTCGTCTATTCTTTTCTTGTCAAAATCAGGCAGTTCATTCATCATATATTGAATGGTTTCGGCTGCTAATTCGTCGGGACGTTTGAATCTGAATACTCCTTTTGGAGCTTTTCCAACTGCGGTTCTGTATGCTTTTACTATATAGGCTGTTTTCATAATTTATGAGTATTAAGATTAGAGTATTAAGTATTAAGACTTTCAATCTTTGGTTGTATTGGTATTAAGATTGGAGTATTAAGAATTAAGACTTTTAATCTTTGTCTTTATTATTTTGTTGTGTTTAATGTTTTTTGAAAGGCGAAATTCATATTTGAAACTTCGACTAGCTGATTAATGATTGGTTGTACTATTTCTTCACTTGCTAATTTTAACCGTTTGGCTAAAATTAGTTGTGTAATCAATTCAAATGTTGAGCCGTTTGCGATTCTTAAAAACTGAATGAATTCTTTATTATGATTTCTTCCTGAACCTTCTGCTATGTTGGAAGGGATTGAAACTGCACATTTCTTAATCTGATGAATCAAATTGAATTTTCATCATTCGGCAAAAGCGAGGAAACTTGATAAACTCCAACTGCTATGTCCATTGCTTTTTGCCAAATCTTCAGCTTCTCGAAATTATGCATGGCTAAAATGTTATCTTAATTGTCTTAATACTCAAATCTTAATACTAATTTCTTAACGGCTTCCCTTTCGTCAACATAAATTGAATTCTTTCCAAAGTTTTTCTCTCTGTACAAAGTGACAAGAATGCCTCTCTTTCCAGATCCAATAAATATTGTTCTGTTACTAACGTGGCTTCTGATAAATCGCCTCCTGCCATAACATAGGCTAGTTTGTTTGCAATTTTCTTGTCGTGTTCAGAGATATAGCTTCCCGCTTGCATTTGGTCGGTTCCAACTAAGAACATTCCCAAGGCTTGCTTGCCTAAAACTTTTACATCTTTTCTTCTGATAGGCTGTGTATATCCAGCTTCTGCTAAAATCAATGCTTGTTTTTTAGCCTCGGCAATCTGTCTGTCTTTGTTGATGACTACGATGTCTTTTCCGTGTTGCAAGATGCCTAAATCGAAAGCTTCGTGTGCAGAAGTCGAAACTTTTGCCATCGCTACCGTTAGGAAATATTCTTGCAAAACATTCAATTCCACGTCATTCTTGCGGAATAAATCCGATGCTCTCAACGCCATTTCTTTAGAACCACCACCGCCAGGAATTACTCCGACACCGAATTCTACCAAGCCAATATACGTTTCTGCGGCAGCGACAACCTTATCGGCGTGCATACTCATCTCGCAACCGCCACCCAAAGTCATTCCGTGTGGAGCGACTACGACTGGGATTCCTGAATAACGAACACGCATCATCGTGTCTTGGAACAATTTGATGGCCATATTCAATTCATCATATTCTTGCTCAACAGCCATCATAAAAATCATTCCGATGTTGGCTCCAACAGAGAAATTCGCCGCCTGATTTCCAATAACTAAACCTGCATATTCTTTTTCGGCCAAGTCGATTGCCTTGTTGATTCCTTGCAATACATCGCCACCGATGGTATTCATTTTAGACTGGAATTCAAGGTTTAAGATGCCGTCACCTAAATCAGTGATTACAGCACCTGAGTTGCTCCAAACCTTTTTGCTTTCGCGGATATTATTCAAAATGATAAATGAATCTTGTCCCGGAATTTTCTTTTGAGATTTTGAAGCAATATCATAATAATAAGTAGCTCCGTCTTTAATTGTGTAGAACGATTTGTTTCCAGAAGCCAGCATTTCTGTCACCCAAGTTGCAGGTTCCAGATTTTCGGCTTTCATCAATTCGATTCCTTTTTCAACACCGATGGCATCCCAGATTTCAAACGGACCATTTTCCCATCCAAAACCGGCTTTCATCGCATCGTCAATCTTGTATAAATCTTCTGTGATTTCAGGAACCCTGTTGGCCACATAAGCGAACATTCCTGTGAAGTTTTTTCTGTAGAATTCTCCCGCCTTGTCTGTTCCTTTTACCAAAACCTTGAAGCGATTGATTGGCTTGTCAATGGTTTTAGTTAATTCTAAAGTTGCAAAAGAAGCTTTCTTGGCACTTCTGTATTCTAAAGTATCTAAATCTAAAGACAAGATGTCTTTATCCACTTTTTTGTAAAATCCTTGTCCAGTCTTGCTTCCCAGCCATTTGTTTTCCATCATTTTGCTGATGAAATCTGGAAGCTTGAACAATTCATGTGCTTCGTCTTCGGGACAGTTCTCATAGATTCCGTTGGCAACGTGCACCAAAGTATCCAATCCTACCACATCCACCGTTCTGAAAGTAGCCGATTTTGGTCGGCCAATGACTGGACCTGTCAGTTTATCCACTTCTTCAATGGTCAGTCCTAATTCCTTCACTTGGTGGAACATGCTCATTATTCCGAAAATACCAATACGGTTTCCGATAAATGCCGGAGTGTCTTTGGCTACGACCGAAGTCTTTCCTAGGAACTTTTCTCCATATTCATTCAAGAAATCCAATACTTCTGTTGATGTTTTTGGACCAGGAATAATTTCGAACAATTTTAGATATCGTGCCGGATTAAAGAAATGCGTTCCGCAGAAGTGCTGTTGGAAGTCTTCGCTTCTTCCTTCACTCATGAAATGGATTGGAATTCCAGAAGTGTTGGATGTAATTAAGGTACCCGGTTTTCTGTATTTTTCAATCTGTTCAAAGACTTGTTTTTTGATGTCCAGTCTTTCGATTACGACTTCGATGATCCAATCTACATTGGCAATTTTGGCCAAATCATCTGTAGTATTGCCAGTTGTAATCCTGCTGGCGAACTTTTGGTGGTAAATAGGAGAGGGCTTCGACTTCAAGGCATTTGCCAAATGCTCGTTGACCACTCTGTTTCGAACCACTTTGCTTTCCAGCGTCAATCCTTTTTTCTGTTCTGCTTCGGTGAGTTCACGGGGCACGATATCGAGAAGCAAGACTTCTACACCGATATTGGCAAAATGACAGGCGATGCCCGATCCCATGATTCCCGAACCAATTACCGCAACTTTTTTAATCAGTCGTTTCATTTTTTGTTTGTTTATAAGTTTATGCGTTTATATGTTTAAAAGGTCAATCGTTATGACCTTGATATACTTTTGTATTTACTGCTTTAAAACACTTTCTTCTCTGTAATGAGGTTGTTGATGGTTTCGGCAACTTCCATAAAATGCTCCAACTTTTCATCTGAAATATTCTGCCTGATGATTTCATTGAACTTCAGCACCGTATTTTTTGACAACTCTCTGTTTTCCTTTCCGAATTTGGTGAGGTAGATTAAAACACCTCTGCCGTCCTCGGGATTTTTCTTTCTGATGATCAATCCTTTTTCTTCCATCGATTTGAGGGTTCTGGTGAGGCTTGTGGCTTCCATTCCCATTTTAGGACCCAAGGCTGTTGATGGCGTTCCCTTGTCTTTGTCAATGCTTAATAAAACGAAACCCGTTGCCATTGTTCCGCCGTATTTTGAGGCTTCCTCGTTGTACATTCTTGAAACAGCTTGCCAAGTTGCCCTCAAGATATAATCTATTGTTTTGTCTTTCATATAACTATAACGATTTCAAAGATAATAAAAAAATACTATGCATGCATAGTAAAAGATGAATTTTTTTTAGGGTAAAGGAAAAGTAATTGTATGTTTGAAGTAAAAATACGGAATTCTTTTGGTACTACAACTACGCTTTTCCTATGCTTTACCTACGGAGTTACTACTTGAAGTAAGGGTATGACTCGTCATTAGTTATGAGTGGTTCGTTTTACAGCTCTTTGATTTCTTTTTTGATGTTTTCTCTGGCTTTGGCTTCAAATAATTCTCTGAAGCTTTCGGTTTGGTAGATGAAATCTTTTTCGAGGAAATCTTCCAATGCTTTTTTTCTGCCAGGGTTGTAGAGGAAATCGGGGTAGATGCTGTATTCCTTTCGTATTTGTTTGTAATAGACTTGGTAGTCTTCCCAGTCCTTTGCGAGGATTCTCAAATCAAAATCAATAAGCCATTTCTCATCTTCAACACCTTTACTGATGTGATCTTTTGTGGCAAGTATCATATCAAAAATAACTTGCTTGTTAATTGAAGTGTTATCCGGAAGCAAACCTACCGCCAGTACTGCACTTTTGAGTTCGTTGTCTTTTCGAGTGCTTTTATAGATGATGTCGTGGTAGAAAATACTGTACAGCAATTCATTGGGAAATTGCAATTGATTTTTATACGTTTCGTAACAAGCAATCATTTCTACCAGATGGGTAATATTGTGATAATGCCGTTCCTTTTTGGTGTAGGCTTTTTTGAGTTCGTTCCATCTTACCGCAGTATCGTTTTCGGAAAAACCAATAGCTTGGAGCAGGGAGGCAAATCGTTCTTGGAGTTCCATCAGGCTTGTTTTACCCAAAGGTAGGGCTCTTTTTTAGTTGTAGCAAGATGAATTTTGCACTGTTTTCGAAAAAAAGTTGTATTTTAGAGTACTTATTAGCATTACTTATGACAGCGTTTTCCCCTCAAAAACACAACAGACCCAATAGAAAGCATTTTGACAAGGACATGCCGGAATATTGCCAACAAAACCCGGCCCTTCCGAAAGCCATTATTTGTGATTTGGATGGTACGCTTGCGCTCATGAATGGTCGGAATCCTTTTGATGCCAGTACCTGCGACAACGACCTAATCAATGACCCGGTTGCAAATTTGCTCAAGAATTATAAAAAGCTTGGGTATAAAATACTGCTGGTTTCGGGTAGGGAAGACCGCTATCGGGAACCGACCCTTCGCTTCCTGATGACGCACGAAATTGTTTTTGACGTTTTACTGATGCGGAAAAGTAAGGACAATCGAAAGGATTCGATTATCAAGACGGAAATCTACAATGAGCATATCAAGGGCAATTATTTTATTGAGTTTGTGCTGGACGACCGGAACCAAGTAGTGGATACTTGGCGAAAGGATTTGAAGTTACCTTGTTTTCAGGTTTATTATGGGGATTTTTAATCTTTGTTTAAGAGGTTATGAAGTTTATAGGGTTAAAAGGTTAAAAGCTACTTTTAAAAGAGATTCATTTTGCCACTATCAAATTCATCACTATCTTTAGGAAAGATTAAAATTAGAATTAGTATTACCCCATTAAATCAGTATTATTTTTGTTCTCGAAAAGCCACGAAGTCGCAAAGAGCGAGCTCAATGTCATTATGTTAAGGGTCAATTTTGTCATTCCGACGAAGGAGGAATCTCAATAACGAGAGTAACAAACAGAGATTGTTTCGCCAGTTCACTATCGTTCATGTCCTCCTTCGTCGGAATTGACAACTAAACCGCTTAACTTAATGACATTAAGAGTGATCCTTTGTGTCTTGGCGACTTTGCGTGATCAATCAGAAAGTATTCTGGTAGTTCGCAAACATAGTACATTAAATAACACCCTAGTACATCAAAATTTTTATCAAACAACTATGAATCAGAAAATAAAATACAAATAACTATGAAAAACATTTTTCCTACTGCAATGGCTGTCCTAGTGCTGACGGCTTGTGGCAACAAGAATACTGAAAACAAGGCAACAGACAAAGAACAGTCCGCCGCTACAACAAATGCACCAGTTGAAACCGAAAAACCCAACAGCGACCTCAAACCAGCTTTTGCAGGGCAAACCCGCATTGCAGGTGTTCAAACCAAGACGCCCTACGAAGGCAAGATGCTTACCGACAAACTCGACCGACCTTGGGGTGTTGCATCCTTGCCAGACGGAAGGCTGTTGGTCACCGAAAAAGGAGGCACGATGCGAATTGTAACGGCTAGTGGTGAAGTTTCTGAAAAAATAAAAGGACTTCCCGAAGTCAATGATTCTGGACAGGGAGGTTTGTTAGGTGTGGCAATAGACCCAAATTTCGAGACCAATAAAATGGTGTATTGGACCTATTCTGAAAAAACGAAGGAAGGTAACCTTACGGCTGTAGCCAAAGGAAAACTTGCCTCAGATGAAAGCAAAGTAGAAAATGTCGTTGTGATTTTCAGAGCTACTCCGGGACATAAAAGTACGCTTCACTATGGCTCAAGAATATTATTTGACAAGCAAGGAAATCTGATTTTCAGTACGGGGGAACGCTCGGACAAGGAAACCCGACCACAGGCCCAACAGCTCAATTCGGCCAACGGAAAGATTCTCCGTATCACGACGGATGGCAAGCCGGCATCAGGCAATCCGTTTGCCAACACGCCAAATGCACGTCCTGAAATTTACAGTTATGGACACCGAAACGTTCAGGGATTGGCCTTTCATCCGGTTACGGGTGATTTGTGGGAAAATGAATTTGGTCCTTTGGGAGGCGATGAGTTGAACCTGATTCAGCCCGGCAAGAATTACGGTTGGCCTATAATCACATACGGAATGGAATACAGTGGTGACAAAATTGGACAGCATATCGGACAAAAGGAAGGACTGGAACAGCCTGTCTATTACTGGGATCCTGTATTGTCGCCTAGCGGTATGGCGTTTTATACTGGAAGTGAACTGGCGGAATGGAACAACAATCTGTTTATTACCGGATTGAGCAGTACACATATTGCCCGTCTGGTCATTGAAAACAACAAAGTAGTAGGTGAGGAACGCCTGCTCAAGGACGAAAGGCAACGTTTCCGCGACATAACGCAAGGAAAAGACGGTGCTTTATATGCCGTTACGGATGAGGGAAGGCTGTATCGGATTGGGAAGAAATAATCTTTTTATAAATAAAAACAAATGGACTGTCTTACGTTTAGTAGGCAGTCCAAAACTATGCTTCGGATTTGTTTTTTTACCGCAGATTCTACAGATTCCACAGATTCCACAAATTTTTTGTTTGTGTGAATTTGTGGAATTTTTGATTTAATTCTCCCTTACTGCTTCTCAAAAACCAAAACCACATCACCAAAAAAACTGTCATCTCCTTCCACGATATACGTTAAAGTATTTCCAGTTCTGGTAAAGCTCATCGACTCTTCACCCACGCTAAAAGTGACTAAAGTAGTGGAAGAAGTATAGCTTGCTGTTTCTGGCCCATCAAAATAGCATTCCACCACCGTTGCAGGATTTCCATTTTCGTCTTCAGGGATGTAGTCAATATCTACAGATTGGATGTTGAAGACTGCACTTCCATTTGGCAGAAGTGTGATATTTGAAGCGTCATAGCAACCCGTTTCTTCAATCAAATTCGTTGTTGCTACACCGTCGTTGTTGTAATCTATGGGAGCCGAAAGCGTAAAGGTTGTAAGTTTGTAGGTTCCTTCAATACCTGCATTCTGGATTTCATCGTCTTGGTCTTCACAGGCCATCATGGTAAAGGCGATTGCAATTGAAAGCGTAATTTTTGCTAGTGTGTTGGTTTTTAGGAGCATCGTTTTTTTTCCAAATATATTTAAAATTTAGATGGTTGTGGCTAAATGCAATTAAAAAATTGAATAAAAAAAGTGGTGTTTTATAGTCCATCTAAAATTCTATTTTTTGCTTTGAATTTTGCACGACTGATTGTATCATTTTCAAAGATTATTTTAAGTTGCAAAAGACCCTTTTTTGAGTTGTTCGATAGGGTTTTCTTCGGGTGTTGTTCGAGTGTTGTTCGAGAGCTCTTCGCAAAAACACCCCTTTTTGCGAAGAAGTTGCGAAGGAGTGTCGAACAACACCCGAAGAAAAGTGCTTGAAAGGGGTGATTTTTTGGGTTTGGAAGATTTGATGTAATTGTGGTTGTTTTTTTGTTAAATTTGATTTAATTATGAAAGATAAAATACTAAAAAAATTAAAAGAGATAGAAGAGCAAAAAGGAGTTGAAATTCTTTTTGCCTGTGAGTCGGGAAGCCGTGCCTGGGGATTTGCTTCTCCAGACAGCGATTATGATATTCGTTTTATTTATAAGCATGATTTGAATTATTACTTGTCGCTTTGGGAACAAACCGATGTGATTGAGTTTATGACCGAAGACGATTTAGATGGTTCGGGTTGGGATTTACGAAAAACCGTAAGGTTGCTGGCAAAATCCAATGCACCTTTGCTGGAGTGGTTGCATTCGCCTGTGATTTATTATCAGGACGATGCCTTTTTGGAGCAGATGCGTTTGCTGGCCAAGGATTGCTTTTCGCCTATTGCCTGTTTGTACCATTATCTGGGTACGACCAAAAACTTTATGGAGGTTTGCACGGCCGAAGAAGTAAAACTGAAAAGTTATTTCTATGCCCTAAGAACAGCATTAGCCGGAAAATGGATTATTGAACGAAACAGTTTTCCGCCTGTGGCTTTTGCAGAATTGTTGCCGATTGCTCCTTTACCGATACAGGAAAAGATATTGGAATTACAGGCTATTAAAGCCAATCAGGATGAGAAATATTTGCATCCGAAAGAGGTTTTGATTACGGAGTTTTTGATGGAAACGGTTAGGTTTAATGAGGAACATGCGAAAGGTTTGGGGAGTCGGAAGAAGATGGCGGAGGAATTGGATGGGGTTTTTATTAATTGGATAAAATAAGAGATACTATGAGTTTTAAATTATTAGCGATTAGGCCACTTGATGGGTGTAATCCGAAGTTTTTGAAGAATTTGGAAGAGAATCAAATTTATCAGTTTTATAATGATTATAGATTTTATTTTGAAGATGAAGATGACAGCAAAGATGTTATTAAAATTGAAAAGTTAGAACAATCTGTTCCTGAGAATTTTTACGGAGATGATGATATTAAAATTAATGTTTCTGCTATAGTGGGGAAAAATGGTAGTGGGAAAAGTAGTTTGGTAGAGCTGTATTATACAGGACTATATAATTTATCTGTTATTGAAAAGATTCTTGTAAAAAAAACAGAAGAAATAGATAAGAATATAAATTTTTCAAATATAAAAAATGAAGTTAACGATATAATTAATAAATTACTTGTTGAAGAAATTAAATTAAAACAGTATGAAATAAATAATTTATTTGACAAATTAAATATATTCAATAATTCTTTGAGCAATAAAAGGCAAAGCATAGTTAAACTTCCGATTGATAAAGAATATGAGAGATTATTAAATTTATCAAAAAATGGACATTTTTTTACTGATGATGATTTAATTGAATTAGATAAGATTATAAACAGTTCTTTAATTGATGATTATATTTCTGAGGATTTAAGATATGAAATATATGACTTTGTTAATGGTTTAAACATAATTGCAAAAGATGTAAAACTTCAGATCTTTTTTGAAGTAAACGGGAAAAGTTCATATCTACTAGAAATTAATAACTTAAAAGTTACTTTTAAATTATTTAAAAAAGATAAGACAGCAGATATTTTTGAAACGCCTATCGAATTAAATCAAACAGAAAAAAAGAGTTTATTAAAAGAAAACTTTTTTTATTCATTAGCTATAAATTATTCTTTCTATGCTCTAAATTCTATTGATCTAGGACGTTGGTTAAAAAATATTTTCCATAAAAATGATTCGTATCAAATGCCTGTTGTTCTTAATCCAATGAGAACTGATGGGTTTATCAATATTAATACTGAAACTAGCTTGACCAAATCAAGATTTCTATATAATTTATATCATCCGCTGATAGTTGATAAAGCATTAGAAACGAAAGATATAAATGGAAAAAAACCATTAAAATTAAAGTTGAAACTTTATCAAAAAAAAATAGTACCAACGGTAATGAAAGATAAATTTAATGCAGTAAGTTTTGCTCAACTAGATACATATTCTGAATATATTGATATTATTAACAAGGTTTTTAAAATTGGTAATATCTATACTGGGACTATAATTCAAAATGTTTGTTATGAATATATATTTAACAAAATATATAAAACAGTTAATTATTATAAGTCATATGACAGAAAGAAATATTTACAAGCTATTGGTGGTAATGAGAATGATTTATTTAGAGAATTATTGTTAAAAATTAGAGATGAAGACAACAGTCATATAACTCTAAAGATGAAGCAGGTTATAAATTTTCTAAAGTATTATGATAAGGTAGTACCTGAATTAAAAACAAAAGATTTTTTGAAAGATGAATTTGAAATTAATGTAAAAGATTATTCAGATAGATTAATTAGAAATGTAAGTGAATGTAATTCTGATAATTTTTCTCAATTTTTAATCCCTTCATTTTTTGATTATGATTTAATATTTGAAGATGGCAGTAGTTTTTCTCAACTTAGTTCAGGTGAAAAACAGCTAATATATGCTACAAATACAATTCTTTATCATTTATTAAACATTGTTTCTGTTCATAGAAATACTGATGACAAACTGAATAAGTACAAGTATGTTAATATGATTTATGACGAGATAGAGTTATATTATCATCCGGATTTGCAAAAAAAGTTTTTAGATTATTTACTAAATGAAATTAAAAAGTTAAGTATTAAGAATATTGAAGGTATAAATATTCTCTTAATCACTCATTCTCCATTTATATTATCAGATATTCCAAAACAAAACATTCTTTATTTAAAAACGGAAGAAATTGAAAAAGAGATTGAAGGAAAAACAAAAAAGGTTCGAATTGCAATTCCACAATCTATAGCAGATAAAAACTCATTTGGAGCTAATATTACAGATTTGCTAGCAGATAGTTTTTTTATTGATGATGGATTGATTGGAGATTTTGTAAAAGACAAAATAAATCAAGTAATTAAATGGTTAAATGATGATGAAAGAGACAACGATAAAAAAGATGATTTTAAAAAAATTATTGAACTGATTGATGAGCCAATTGTAAAATATAAAATAAGAGAAAAATTTGATAGGCTATTTGCTAATTATGATGAAATAGAATTATTAAGAAAAAATGCAGAAAAATTAGGATATAACATTGAAAAAAATAAAAATGCTTAAAATATCTCAATATAATAATGCATTTCAATTTCAAAGTAATCTAATATATTGTTGGCTTTTTCGTAAGCTTAAAGGGGGCCAAGCACAAAAAAACGGATATAATTGTGGAAATATTAATTGCAAAATTTGTACAAGAAAAATTAATCAAGAAAAAGATCTTCCATCAAAATTAAAGACATTTTTACTGAAAGGTGATAATATAAAAATTATAAGTTCTGGAAATCCTGTTGAGTTGATAAAATTATATGATGATTTTGAAAAAATAAAATTTAATAAAAATGATAAAAAAAAATATAGAGATTTTTTTATTAAAGGATATGAAAGATGGTTTCAACCAAATTATGGAAAACAGTTTTTAGATTTATTAAATATCGATACTTGTATTTATTGCAATAGGAACTACACAATAAATTTAGTAAAGGATAGAGCAAGAGCAGAACTTGACCATTGGTTTCCAAAAGAACGCTTTCCTTTATTAGCGTTATCTTTTTATAATTTAGTCCCTAGTTGTCATTCTTGTAATCATATAAAAGGTAGCCCCAATATAGACTGGAAAAATGCATTAAATGATTATATACATCCTTATAATAATAAAAGTAATGAAAATTTTAAGTTTACTTTTTTTTATGATGATACATTGGATATTTTAAAGGTTGAAACAAATGCTAAGAAAGGTAGTAATATAGAGAGAACAATCAATGCAAATAAGATACTAGAAATATATAATTCTCATTCTGAAAATGAGTTACGAGATTTATATAATTTGGTTTATAAGTATTCTGACAATTACATAAAAATATTGATTGATGACACTTTTGATGAAAAATTAAATCTATCTAAAGAAGAAATTTACAGAGTGGTTTTTGGAATAGAAACCATTGAAGAGAATTATCATAAAAGACCCTTCAGTAAATTCAAACACGATATTATAGAAGAGCTTAAAAATATCAAATGACCATCCAAAACCTAAAATCCCAAAACCTCCTCCTTTTCGAAGTCATCTCCGGAAGTAAGTCCTTTGGCTTAAACACCCCAACATCGGATACAGATATTAAAGGTGTATATTATCTGCCAAAGGAAAAGTTCTATGGGTTGGAGTATATTCCGCAAATTGCCAATTCTACGAATGATGAGGTCTATTATGAGATTGGCCGTTTTGTGGAACTGCTTTTAAAAAACAATCCAAACATTTTAGAGATTTTGGCAACGCCAGAAGATTGCATCCTCTACAAACATCCGTTGATGGAAAAATTGCAACTGCAAGATTTTCTGTCCAAACTTTGCAAGGATAGTTTTGCAGGTTATGCCATGACACAAATTAAAAAGGCGAGGGGCTTGAACAAGAAAATCGTCAATCCGATGGCAAAGGAAAAGAAAAGCCTGTTGGATTTTTGCTATGTCTTGAAAGGGTATGACACGATTCCGCTACGACAATGGTTGGAATTCCCCTCCTTTGGAGGGGTGGCCGAAGGTCGGGGTGGCTTAAAACAAGAACAATGTGGATTAATCAATCTTCCTAATTCAAAAGGAATGTTTGCCTTGTTTTATGATGCTACATGTACTTTAGGCTATAAAGGAATTATTCAAAAGGAAAACTCCAATGAAGTTTCGCTGTCGTCTGTTCCGAAAGGAGAAGAGCCGATTGGCTATTTGTCGGTCAACCAAGACGGCTATTCCAAATATTGCAAGGAATATACCGAGTATTGGGAATGGATTGAAAAGCGAAACGGCGAACGCTATAACACCAACCAACAACACGGCAAGAACTATGACAGCAAAAACATGATGCACACGATTCGGCTCTTGCAAACCGCAGAACAGATTCTTTCTACCAGAACACTAAACATAAGAGTTTCGAATAGGGAAGAGCTTTTGGCTATTAAAGCAGGAGAAATGGAATATGATGCCTTGCTGGAAATGGCGGATAATTTGATTGCTTCAATTGAAAATCATTATACAACCTCTGTTTTGCCTGATCGTCCTGATGAGGAGAAGGCGATTAGTAATTTAATTGCCATTCGTGAAATTCTTTACAAGTAAATGAACTTCTCTGATTTTGATTAAATCTTTTAGCCCTGAATTTGTTTTTGAACCACCCCGACTTTCGGCCACCCCTCCAAAGGAGGGGAATTTTAGAATAGGATAAAAACCTCAACACACCAATAATTTAATATATTTGCTTTCAACTAACTGCCATCCTATTCAACCATGAAAAACCAATTACAATTATTTCCCGAAGATCTACTTCATCAGTATTTAGAGCAAGTCCCAAAAGGCTTACAAGACGCTTTTGATGTCTTGGAGGATGCGGCCATTTCTACAGACACGTTTAGTTTTTATACTTCGGTGTCGTCTGTTTACAGCAGTAAGATTGAGGGTGAGGACATTGAATTGGACAGCTATATCAAGCATAAAAAGTTTGGCATTGCCTTTCAAGCGGATTATACCAAAAAAATTGACGATTTGTATGATGCCTATACCTTTGCAAAATCACACCCGATAAACGAGCAAACTGTTGCCGAAGCCCATCAACTTTTGAGCAGGCACCTCTTGGCCAAGAATTGGCAGGGAACTTACCGAACCCAGAATATGTTTGTAACCACATCCGACGGTCGGATAGAGTATGTTGCGGCATCGCCTTTTGAGCTAGAAGGGGAGATGAAGAAGTTTCATCATGACCTTGCTATTTTGCTTGAAAGGAAAATGAAAATCGAAGAAGTGTTTTTCTATGCGTCTTTGCTTCATTTGGTTTTTGTGAAAATCCACCCCTGGAATGATGGCAATGGAAGAAGTGCGAGGTTGTATGAAAAATGGTTCTTGGCACAGAAACTTGGCGAAAAGGCGTGGTTTCTCGAAAGCGAAAAGATGTACTACAATCAGCACGCCACTTATTATCACACCATTCGTTTACTGGGATTGGAATATCCTGAATTGGATTACAGCAAAGCATTACCTTTTTTGATGATGTTACCTAAAGCATTGGTTAATAATTAAATACAGGGTTAATGTTATCCATTTAAGTCTTCTGATCTTTGGTAGACTCCCCTAAAAAAGAAGAACTTGCTCTCCAAAGGATGGGAATGTTTACCACCTCCTCAACTCATAAGCTCCTTTCCAAAAATCATATTCCAATAGGCTGGCGGTTACAAAGGCTTCGGTCATTGCCGTTCTGGTTTGTTCGGTAGTGTTGGAGGCAACGGTGTCGCAAATCGTGATGGCCTGCTTTACGGCTATTCCGAATTCTTCTCCCGCATAGGTATTGATCCATTCCTGATAGGGATTGTCCTGGGTATTCTGGTTGTGCAGGATATGGTCGCCTACGGCCTTATAGATCCAGAAACAAGGGAGGACGGCTGCCATTCCGATTTCTACGGCATCCAACGAGGCGGTACTCTTTAGAAAATGTACGTAATGGTGGCAGGCAGGTTCGAGCTTGGCCTTGCCTTGGATACCAAAATCCTTGATATACGATTCGTGCAGGATGCTTTCGACCACGAGGGCATTTTCTGCAAAACGCATAAAGGCCAAGGCATCTCCTATGTGGGTGGCTCTGGCACCGAGCAAGGCCAAGGCCCTACCGAAATGTTCGAGGTAGCCGGAATCCTGTGTGATATAGAACTCAAAGCGTTTCTGGTCGAGCGTGCCACCCATTAGTTCACTGATAAAGGGCATTCCGATAATCTTCCTGTAGATTGGGGCAATGGTTTGCCAGGTTTGTTCAGACCAAGTCATTCTTGATGAGTTTTTGAGGGTTAAAAAAGTGATTCAACGGGCCGTTTCCTTTGCCGATCAGTACGTCCTTTCCGTGGTAGATGGTCTGGTGCACATAGTCTTGTCCGAGCGTGATGGCTTCTGCGAGGTTTTTGCCTTGAGCGATATACCCCGCAATGGCAGAGGAAAGCGTGCATCCCGAACCGTGGGTGTTGTTGGTTTCGAATTTCTCATATTCAAAAGCTGTTACGGTTCCGTCTTGTTGGAAATAGAGGGAAGTGATTAACTTGCTTTCTAGGTGTCCGCCTTTCAGCAAAACCGCCTTACAGCCCAGTTGGAGGATTTTGTTTCCAGCTATGTGCATGTCGGCTAGGGTTTTTATTTCCATTTTGGCCAGTATGGAAGCTTCGTCCATATTGGGTGTAATGAGGGAAGCTATTGGGAATAGAGTTTTGATAATGGCGTTGATAGTGCTGTCTTCGATGAGCTTGTGTCCGCTGGTGGCAACCATAACGGGATCGAAAACTATGGGTACTTGTGGGTATTGCTTGAGGGTGTTGGCTATGGTGGTGACGAGTTCGGCAGTGTGCACCATTCCGATCTTGATGGCATCGGGAACAATATCGTCCATAATGGCTTCGATCTGTTCCTTAACGGCACTGTAGGGAATGGGATAGATGGCACGGACGCCCTGTGTGTTCTGGACGGGTAGGGCAGTGAGTACGGAGGTGGCAAAACAGCCCAAGGCGGAAATGGTCTTGATATCGGCTTGAAGTCCCGCTCCGCCACTGCCGTCGAATCCGGCTATGGCCAATACGGAAGGGTAGGTGTGTTTTTTCATTGGATCTGTAAGGATTTTAGAATTGTGTTTTTGAGTTCGTATGCCGTCTTTTCGGGATTGGGTGCTGAACAGATGGCGGAGACTACCGCTAGGCAGTCGGCACCTGATTTTATAACGGCTTCGGCATTGCTAAGGTTCATGTTTCCAATGGCGATAAGGGGTTTGCTGGTAAGACTTCGAATTGCTGTTATTCCTTCCAGACCCCATTCTCTGATGGTGTCTTTTTTGGTTGCCGTATTGAACACAGGACTGATACCGAGGCAATCTGCGGTTTGGGTTTCCTTGTTCTGCAATTGCTCGATGAATTCAATGGAGTAGCCCAAGCTTTGGCAATCTTTCCATGCGTTTCGGATTTCAGTAGGTCTTTTGTCATTATTCCCTACATGGATACCAAAGGCATTGACATTCATGGCGGTTTCGAGGCTGTCGTTGATGATGAGGGGAATGTTGTACTTGTCGGTTATTTCCTTTAAGCGTATGGCCTTTGCGGTATATTGTTCCGTACTTAGGTTTTTCTCTCTCAATTGAATGATGTCCACACCACCCTTGATGGCCTGTTCGGCTACTTGGAGGTAGTTGCTGTTTCGGCAGTCGGCTTCGGAAATGACGAGGTACAAGCGGTAAGGAAATGCGGAATTAGGCATGCTTGATGTTTAGAGTGGTTGTAAATTCTTCTTCGGTGATCGTGTGCAATGTATCCAATAGATTCACTTGTAGGGTTCCGGGACCTTGGCTGTGCTTTGCCGCCAATTCGCCACAGATACTGAACAATGCCATTGCCGCTGCAACAGCTTCGGTAGTATTTTCAACAATTGCTATAAAAGCCCCTATTACTGCACTTGCTGAACAGCCTAATCCGGTTACCTTGGTCATAAGTGCATTTCCGTTATTGAGGTAAATGGTCTGATCTTGGCTGACGATAATATCGGTTTCTCCCGAAATACAGACTACAGCTCCGTATTTGCTATTTATAAAACGGGCAGCTTCAAGTGCCTCGTTACTTTGAGCGGTGCTGTCAACTCCTTTTATAGTGGTGTTGTTTGCTTTTGTCAAGGCTAATATTTCCGATGCATTTCCCCTAACCACCGTTGGCTTGCACTCTAATAATTGTGACAATACGGTATTTCGGTAGGAAGTAGCTCCGGAACCAACGGGGTCCAACAGCCATGGTTTTTGGAGTTCGTTTGCTTTTTTGGCTGCCAATAGCATAGAAGTAACAAAATATTCATCTAGCGTACCGATGTTGATGACCAAGGATTGGCAGATGCCTACCATTTCTTCCACTTCTGAATGGGCATGTGCCATAATGGGTGATGCTCCCACGGCCAACAAAGCATTGGCGGTATTGTTCATTACCACAAAATTGGTAATATTATGTACGAGGGGTGAAGTTTGCCGAACGGCTTGAATGTGTTTCCAAAGTTGTTTGTCCATTTTGATATAATTGGGGTTATACAGTAATGGCTAAAGAAGATTCTTTGGAATATAAAAGATAGACTAGACACGGATGTGCCTGCCTGCTTTTCCCTACGACGGTGTTAGCCGTATCAGGTTCAAAGGGACTGTCTCAATTCTTCTCAGAATACCCCTAAAGCCAGTACAAATATAGTATTGTTTGTGGTATTGATGGTTTGGTTTTGAGATTTTAACAGAGGGAAGTGTCAGGGCTTTTGATTGTGGGGTGTGGAATACTGAATAAACTACTTTTTTCGGTACACTATAAACGTAAAATGAAAGCATAAAAAAACCGCCTCCAAACAGAGACGGTTTACAGAAAAAACAAAGAAGTTTTATTCTTTGATTATCTTGATTGTTTTGGTTTGATTGCCAACTGTAATTTTCACCACATAGGCTCCACTTGAGAATGCACTCATATTTACTTGTGTTGAAGTACTGTTTACGGTATAATCAGCAACCATTTGTCCGAGTAAATTGAATACTGCAACAGTTGAAATGTTTTCAGAATAAGACAAATTCAGTACCTCTTTAACAGGGTTTGGATAATACCTTAAGTCGTTGACCTCAACTGGATTATTTCCTAGGGTTGATTGCCAAATCATATTATCTATGAATATTGGTTTGTTTTCCTCTGCATCTGCGTGTCTGATACCAATGAAAGTATCCGTTCCTTGATAGTCAGTTAGGTCTATTGTGATTTGTTGGTATTCATCGGTTGTAGTGTATTCTTCCCACAAATTAAACACAGCATCTTCACTGTTTGAGTCCAAAGTACCCACTTGAAATGTTGTAGGGCTATAGGCATCTACATAAAAAGTAAGCTGATGTGTTCCTGCCCCAAGGCTGTTTAATTTTGGAGAAACTAAAATAAGATCAGAAGAAAGAGCATCAGAAGAGCTGTTATCCAACATTAAAGATTGAGTGCCTTCGTAGGCGTTGAATTCTACCACGTTTATGGCAGCAAACATCCCAAGTCCTTCTCCTCTTTTTATGGCAGTCCAGCAAAGGGGCAGGCTGTTTATTGCATCTTGTTCTTCAAAGTTTTCATTGAAGTTTGCTGTAGGAACACATTCTGTAGTAAACGTTATTGGGCCAATCCATAAACCATTTCCGTTTGGATCTCCACAAACAGATCTTACCCAGGCGTTATAGGTTGTTGCTGGTTGTAAATCATTAATTTCGGCTTGTTGCAAATTGATAGCAGGTTGAGGTTGCAAAAGCGATGGATCAGTATCGGTTTCTGAACCATATACAATCTGCCAATTGTTCTCATTACCGTTATTCAGCCATGAAATCAATGCACTATTTGTTGTTATACTTTGTAGTGTAATTTCGCTCACATCAGCACAAAGAGGAGCAACTTCCCAACGGATGTTGTCTAGATAGAGTTGCGTATATTGTTCGGTTGAAGCCAATCTGAAACCAATATAAGTATCAGTACCTTCATAGTTTGTAAAATCTACAGCATATTCTGCATACGTTTCTGTAATTTCAAGAGCTTCTAGGCTTGAGAATTGGCCTTCATTGGTATTGCTGCTCAAAGAACCAATTTCTACTATTGCCGGACCTTTTGCAAAAAACTTCACACGATGCGTTCCTAATCCCATTGAACTGAGGTTTGGTGAAACCAAAATGATGTAATCTTCTCCAGCGGTATCAGAATCATAAGATGCGAAGCTTACAGCATTTTCTCCTGAATATGCTTCGTATCCTACTACCTCTATATCTACACCGTTTGCCAAAGTTGGCCCTTTTAGGATTTTTGTCCAACAGTTCGGCAATGAATAAGTTTCTGTATCATCAAAATTTTCATTAAAAACTCCTATTGGAAGACAAGAAGTAGAAAAATTGATTGGTCCAATCCAAGCTCCATCATTTTCGCCACAAACAGAACGTACCCACAATCTATAAGCCGTAGAAGGGCTTAAACCACTAATGGTAGCGTAAGGAGTATTGAGTACTTCAATTGGCTCTAATGTTGAAGGCTCTGTTAAAGTAGGTGCTCCATAAGCAACTTCCCATTTTGTTTCGCTTCCCATTGGATTCCAAGTAACTTCGGCGGTTTCTGGGCTAACAAACGGAATGCTTATATCCACAACATCATCACAAAGTGGTGCTACTTCCCAACGGATGTCATCTAAAAAAATAGAAACTTCATCCAGTGCATCCAGTCGTATTCCTATATAAGAGTCTGTTCCGGTATAGGATGTAAAATCAATTATATATTCTTGATATTCTGTTGTAATTTCAGCCTCATCAACTGGTGAAAATACAGCCTCGTTAGTGGTAGAATCTAAAGTACCAATTATCAAATTGCTAGGCGAATATCCTTTTGCCATAAATTTTAGGCGATGTGTTCCGGCCTCTAGAGTAGTTAGTTTTGGAGAAACAAGAATAATATCTGACTCCAAGGAAGAGTTACCATTTTGAATTCGAATATTATTAGGTAGCGATGTTTCCGCATTTGAAATAACGGTTATCGAAGCATTATTTGTAGCACCATTTCTAAAAATAGACGACCAACAATCGGTTAAAGTTAAAGGAGCTGTGGTATCAAAATTCTCAAAAAATGTACTAACGGCTTCACATTCCGTTACAAATGAAGTGGCATACGACCAGTTACTACCGCAAAGGTTTTTAACCCATACAAAATATTGGGTAGCCGCTTCTAAACCTGAAGAAACAGTTACAGTATTTCCTGATGCTATGGTTCCCGTAGGAGTGGTGGTAGCATCTGGGTTTGCAGCCGATTCAGAAATATAGTAAGCACTACCACCTGATGGTATAACGGATGGTTCAGCCCAGCTTATTATTGCACTATTCGAACTAACATTTGTAACCGAAACCTGTACAGGTGTAGGACATTCCTGCACAAGTCCTCCCAAGATTATGTTGGGAACATACTGATCAATTACAGAAGCAGTAGGAGGAGTCTCTATATTAGGTACTTCATAATCATAAACATAAGCCAACGATCTGTTCTCACTCACCTCAAATGCTCTAAAGGTATCTTCTACTGTATCATATCCCTCTTGTAATTCGGATACAGCAACAATCAGATTGTCTTCACCATTGTATTGAAAAGGATCCGTAAGTTCTATGGTTACCCATCCTGGCCCTTCAACTTCAATTCCTCCTGAATAAACTTCTACCAGATTTTCATACGGTTCCCAATCAGTATCAGATGCAAAAGCAACCTTCGAGCTATGGGCCATATAAATGGTCAATTCCTGGCTATTGCTCAATCCACTTGCTCCAGAACCGTTATAGTACCATTGAATAGAAGTGATGGCACCCTCTGCATTAATTTCTGAAGCATAATAAATAGATTGTCCGTAAGAGTAACCAAAATAAGGTTCAAATGGAACACGCTTTTGAGCCTGATTGCCATTTCCGATTTGTACTTGTGCAAAACCCTGTGCCACAAACAGCAGCAACAACGCCAGACAAATTGTAATTTTTTTCATATATATAGTATTAGTAATCCTGCAAATTTATACCCCCTCGCTATTTATTTTCTTTAATAAAAAGCTAAAATAGCCCAAGATTATAGGGAAAAAACGTGACTATAATATTTAAATTCAACATGTGTATTTAGTAAATGATTTTTTGAGGACTTGTAGTTGAATTTACACGGGATGACATCTTAAAATGTTTGATTTTTTTTACAAATTAAATAAGTAAAAAAGAGGAGAATTGCAGTTTCATAAAACGGTTCTTAAATTGTAATTTTAATCAAAAGCACTTTCAGGATTTAAGACTTTATAGATTATTTATATGAAATTGCTTTTGATTTTAATGTATGGAAAGATAATATTTTTAATTGCCCTTTTATTGAAATCACTTCGGAAGATATTAGTAAGTATCAAGATTTTTTAAATAGTGGTCAAGCTGAAATTGATTGCTGTGATTTTTATGAATGGCAGGAATATGACGATTTTAAAAGTGATGACGAGGATCTTAGAGTAGGCATGCCTGATTGGTATGAAATTGAAAAGTATCACAGAGGTTCCTTGGAGCTAAAATCGCTTTACTACAACCAAATCCTAGACGGAAGAGAACTCAACGGAGAACCTAGAGATTTGAATTTTAAAAACAAAAAACCACGAATGAAAGTTCGTGGTTTTCTGTTCTAAGATACTTGTTGAGATTAAACAATCACTATCCCACCAATTTATCCTCCCATTTCCGTAATTCACGTTCCGTATTCTGCCACCAGTTTTGACTCCAAATCCGGGCATATTCAAAACCGGCATTTTTCAGTATTTTTTCCTTGTGTAAATCTTCCAGATAGGCCAAATCGCCCTTGTATTCTTCCTTGCTCAAACACTCAAAAGCAATGGATTTTGAATTAGGCATCTCCAACATTATATCAATCGCATAACCTCCAAAAGGATGGTTCAACTTGAAAGTATGTTGCGGAAAGCGTTCCTGCAAAGTTTTGAAAATCTGTTCTTTAAATTGTTTTTTCGATGATGATTCCTCTTTTTCGGCAACATGGCTAAAACGGATGAGGTCTTTCAATATTTCTTTTCTTTTGGCTTCATTCTCTTCACTAACGGCTTTGCAATAACTCAAATAGGCATAAAAAACAGCCCTACGGTTGTTGGCTCCTTCTTTTTCCAAAGCCTCACGGTAATTGCTGTAATATTCTGGTGGAATTGAGGTGCAAATCACAATTTTTTCTTTTGCACGAGTGATGATTACATTCAATAATTTATACCCCTTTGAATGATTGATAGGGCCAAAGCCTTGAATGAATTTGCCGTCTTTTTTCTTGCCATAAGTGGTAGAGATGAGGATAATATCGCGTTCGTCTCCTTGAATGTTTTCTAGGTTTTTGATGAACAATCCGGCTTCTTCCAAAGCGATTATTTTTTCACTGAAAGCAGTTTCAGCTGGATCATTTTGCTTTTGAATGATTTTTCTTTTGATGAAATTTCGCTGTGTGATATTGAAAGTAGCAATTCCAACCGAAGGATATTTTCCGTTTGCCAGAGGTTCTATTTCTCCTAGAATTTCAATAATCTTTTCGGCTTCGGCTTCATTGATGTGTTCGTTAAAAATCCCGTTAACCTCAATAAATTCAATAGGTTTTGATTGGTTTTTTGCAGGAAGCGGTTTCAATCGTGAACCATAAAACGCATGGTTCGAAAAATCAATCAAATACGGATGCTTCGAACGGTAGTGAAAATCAAGATAATTCTTTTCGAACTTGAATTCCATGGCAAAATCCAAAAGCGATTCAATAGAAAGCATCGAATTCTTCTGGTTGATTTTTTCGTTCTCGTCCTCAATTTCTTCTTCATCCTCAAACGTCCCGTCAAAGACTTTGCTGAAATAATTCGAAGGAGGCATCTGGTGTTCGTCACCGGCAATGATGATGTTTTTCCCCTTGAGCATTGCAGGCAAATTATCTTCTAGTTTCAGTTGGCTGGCTTCGTCGAAAACCACGTTGTCAAAATAGAAATTTTTGCCTTGGAATAAATTCGAACAAGCATCTGGAGTGGTCAACAAGATAGGGAAGAAGGACGTGAAGAGATCGGTGTCCTTATTGGCAATTTGCCTTAAAGTTAGTCGATTAAACTTGGTGCTTTTTCTCTTGTTGTATAAATTGGCAACGGAAATATCTGGATTTAATTTTTCGAAATTTTGTGCAGAAAGCAATTGATTGTTGTTCCAATAGCTTTCGATATAGCTTTTTTGTGTTGATTCAAAATGCTTGATTTTTGTTGAAAAATTGCGGTAATTTTCCTCGTTCATTGTTAGGTTATTGTCGGACTTTTTGAGCAATAACAACGAATAGTAGGCAAATAGAAAAGTATTTTTCCAATTGGAAATAGGATAGAACAATGTTACAAACTCTTGATTTTTTTGTGAAAGTGAATTAAAAAATAAAAACCAATCATAACTCCTTGCAAAGGCTTCTGGATTCATGTTTTGAAAACCAAAAATTAAAGCATCTGCTTCTTGGATGATTTCCTGAAACGAATTTCCACTGACGATTTTTAGTGTCCAATGGTCTTGATTGATTAGTGTTTTCAAGTTGTTCGTTTTTTCTTGAATTAACTTTAAATCAATGGTTTGATAATTGGTTTCAAAGAAATGCATTAGGTCCAGTTGCTCGAAATCATTTTCAATTTTATTGGTAAAATCGGTTTTGGCCAATTGAATTTTCGAAGTATAACTTTCGCAGTTTTTTACGTTTTGCCACATATCCGAAGTAAGGCTGATTTCGGGGAAATTAGTGTGCAACGAAATACTTTTTATTGCCGATATGTTGCTACGAAGCTTTTGCTGTGTTTGTAAAATTTCTTTTTTGGAAGAAGAAAATAAGGAAAGGAATTTATAGAAAAAACCTCCTGTCTTGTCCAAATTGAAAACATCTGAACTTTCAGATAGAGTAGCAGTACTGACAATATTTTCGTTGATGAGCTTTTCTAAAGTGGCTAGTTGAGAAGCAAACTCTTCTTTGCGTTTTTCAAAATAGAACGAACGGAATTGCATCCTTAAAGCATCTATTTCAGTTCTTGATTTGTGGTATTGATCAAAAGAATTTTTGAGGTGCTGTTCGGTTTCAAAGCGATTGTTGACACTGATTTTGTCAGGATTAAAAAAGGCATCTTCCCTGAAAGGTTTATATTTTTCGAAAAGAGGTTGTCCTTCTTCAATAATTTTCAGCCATTCGTCTATTTCAGAACTTGTAAATTCTAAAGTAAAACCTTCAAGAAGCAACTCTTCCTTACTTTCCCTTAACGCCAAAAGCTGTCCGATAATTTCCGACCAATCTTGGTCCTTGATGACTTTTTCGTTGAGTTTGTGATGCACTTGATTGATGCTTTTTTTGTTGAGGTAGATGCCTTCCAAAAGTTCCTTGACCACACTTTCCGGATAAACTTCCTTGTGTTGCTTGAACGTTGGAGCATCAATCTTGGTACGAACACGATCCACAACAAAACGGCGGTCGGAAACGCTGTCTTTTATCATCGTGCAAAAATCGCCCAAACCTTTCTGTTGAAGGGCATTTTGCAAAACTTCAAGAGCGGTTTGCTTTTCGCAAACAACAATTGTTTTCTGACGGTTTTCTAGAGCATTTATTAGCAAAGCAGTAAGCGTTTGGCTCTTTCCTGTTCCCGGAGGTCCTTGAACGACAATTTTAGAATGGGTTTTCAGGGTTTCTAAAATGCCTTGTTGGGAAGGATCGGTTTCGATGGAAGTGATGGATTGAAACAAGCCGTCTTGCACTTTTTCTTCGAAAGAATAAGAAGCAATCAGTTCGTCATAATCGTTGATGATATTTTGTTTTTGCACTTCAAAAAGGGAGAAGATGCCACTTTTTTCGATTAATGTATTGCCTTTTTTAGTTAATAATTTTTCATAGCTTGCCTTCGTTTTTATGGACGGAATTGGAGCATAATTATCTAAAATGAAATCTAGATTTTGACTAGTTTGAAGTTGTTCCAATATGTTTTTGCAGATGGATAAAAGTTCTGGCTTGTCGATTTTTCCATCATCTAACATTTCTGTAGCAATTGCATTTAGAAATACTCCCGAATCACTTTGCAAATGATTCACCAACACTTCATTCAAATAGATAGGATCATCTTCCGTCCGGCTAATTTCCCAAGTGTTCATTGCTGAAGTTGCCTTGATTTTAACGGTCCAGATTAGAATTGGCGAAGCCGAAATCTGATTGTCGTTTGCATCTCTTCTGATCAATAATGGAAACCCAAAACCAAGTGTGTTCATTCCTTTTTCGGATTCTACAACTTCGTTCTGGAAGATAAGATTTTCGATATTGGTTGCTATTTTCCGTAGGCTAACTTCGCGTTCTTCATCTGCGGAAGCGGTTTCAACCTTTTCATTTCCTTCAATCTTTGGAAGGATTTCATCATAGTCGTTCAAGTAAATGCTGTCTTTTGCAACAGCTTTTGCTTTTTGTACTTCTTCCTTATGTTGCGTAGAAAAGGTGAAATTGACATTACTCATTGTCAGCAAATCGAGGACAAAAAGTTCAGGAAGGCTTTTCTTGATTGCCGATAGCCTTGAAAGATCAAACTTATATCTTGAGTTGCCTGGAATGGCGTTTAAGTGAACTCCCCTGCGATTTCCAACTTTTAGTTTGCTTTGCAGGGATTCGAATACATCTGGCGAAAATTTCATAAATAATCCGTTCTAGTGTTGAAGTAAAAATAGTTAAATTTTTGAATTACCAAGCAATAGCGGTTCATTATGATATTATATTTTTTTTGATTTAATATAAGATAGGAGAAAAAAAGGTTTAACATTTTATCTTGATGGAAAATAATTTTTTGGGATTAATTCTATTTATTACAGCATTTGTGTTAGAGATTATTAAACCCAAAATAAAAAGGGCTGTATTGAAAAATACAGCCCTTTTTGGAAATCTAAAACTAAAAAAAATTAATCCTTGAGGATTTTAATGGTTTCAACCTGGTCGTTGACCATCACTTTTGCTATATAGCTTCCTGTTGCAAGATTGCTCATGTCAATCTTTGCCTCTTTGACGTTCAGGCTTGTTTCCTGCACTTTTTGCCCCAGAATATTGAAGATGCTAACCGAAGTAATTTCCTCTGTGTTGCTAATGGTTAGGATGTCTTTTACTGGATTAGGATAGAAGGACAAGTGATTTATGCTGTTTCCTGGCATACCAAGTGGAGCACTCACAGTTATATTATCCAAGAAAAGGTTACCCTGTTCTGGAGCGGAATAAGCTAGGAATCCAATATAGTAAGCACCGGTTTGTTCTGGCGTGAATGCTATTTCATTTACCATCGGTGTTCCTGTGTTAATCTCTGAATGATCGGCAAGTTCAATGGTCATACTGCTAGCGGTTGGCTGATCACCATACATAACTTGCATGCTTTCGGTATAGTTATCGCTGCTGTTGTTTCCGTATTTATAGGAAAGTGTATATTCAACTCCAGCTGTTAGTTCAAGCCCTTGGGTGAAAAACCAGGCATTTGCTCCAGAAGAACTACTGCTGTATTGAAGTACAAATCCATCAAATCCGTAACCTGAATCTCCATAATTAGTCTGCCAATTGTTTCCGTTGCCAATACGTTGGGTTATAGTACAATCCGGTAGATTAGGAGTGGATATGGATTGGAAGTCCTGTGAATAAGGCAAGGTTGTAGGCAAACATTTTGTTTTGAATGTAATAGGTCCTATCCAGGCTCCGTTTCCATCAGGTTCTCCACAAACCGAGCGTACCCAAACACTTGTAAAAGCATTGTCTGGCAAACCTTGAACTACGAAACTGTTCTGCGTCAAGATTTCGCTTGGAACCAACGTTGTTGGATCTGTAACGCTGCTTGGACCGTAGGCTACCTGCCAATTGTTTTCGTTCCCTCCGGCAGTCCAGCTGATGTGTGCTAATTCTGCCTCAATGTCATTCACTTGGATGCTTGTCACATCTGGACAAGCAGGAAGGATTTCCCATCTAACATTATCGATGAAGGTGGAGTTCAAGTTTCCCGCTACATTTCTGAAGGCGATATAGTTGTCGGTTCCTGAATAGGTTGTAAAGTCGATTATATATTCATTGTAGCCACTTCCAAGCGTAATTGGTTGGAAAAGAGTATAGGTTGCCTGACTTGTAGTTCCATTCACTGTTCCTATTTGTAAAGGTGTTTCTGGATTATAGGAAAGTGCAAAAAATTTAAGTCGGTGGGTTCCACTAGCTAAATTACCCAAATACGGGGAAACCAACATTATGAGATCGGTAGGGGCGGAGCTGTTGGCATGCAATTCAACTGCATTGCTTCCAAAAGCGGCATCGTTTGAAACGGTTCTTACAGCAGCATATTGTCCAAGTGTTGGACCTCCCAATATAGAAGACCAGCATTCTGGTAGGCTACCAACCACAGCTGTTTCAAATCCTTCGTTAAAAGTGCTTACAGGAAGACAAGGTGTCTTGAACGGAATTGGGCCAATCCATGCACCGTTTCCTCCTGTACCACCACAAACAGATCTTACCCATAGCTTATAGCTTGTATTTTCGGTAAGATTTGAAAGCGTAGTTTGAGAATCTGTTGTTGGTGCTGGTGTTATTGGTGTAAGTGTATTTGGGTCTGTTACCTCGGTTGTACCGTAAACAATATCCCAGTTTGTTTCTCCAGCATTTTCCTGCCAGTTTACAAAAGCTGTTGATGGTGTCACGTTTGATACCTGGATATTGGTTACATCTAAACAAGACGGAGTTAATTCCCAACGTACATTATCTATATGGATGGTTATATATTGACCAGAAGCATGCTTGAAACCAACGTAGTTATCTGTACCGCTGTAGCTAGAAAAATCAACTACATATTCGGAATAAGAAGTTGTTATGTTCAATGGCTCAAATGTGTTAAAAGTTGCTCCGGTAGCTGCACTATTTAATGTTCCTACCTGTAATGTTGCCGGTACGTTTGCTTTAGCGTGGAATTTTACACGATGTGTACCTGTAGCGAGCGTGCTTAGATTTGGTGAAACGAGAATAATTTTTGAATTTAAGCCTTCGTCGTTGTTGGATAATGCAACTGCATTATTTCCTGTGGCAGCATCACCATTTTGCACTCTTACTTTACTGTTTAGCACAGAGCCTTCAGCAATTATTGCCGACCAGCATTCAGGAAGTCCCCAGAATGGTGCACTTTCAAACGTTTCATTTAATGTTGCCGTTGCAAGACAAGCAGTCCTGAACGTGATTGGATTGGACCAGGCACCAAGTTCTCCGTCGCAAGAAGAACGCACCCAAGCTCTATAAACCGTATCGGCAAGTAATCCTGTAATTGTTGCTTCTGGCTCAGTTGGAGAAGGAACAATAGGTGTCAATAATGCAGGATTTGTTTCTGTTTGAGAATATACAACATCCCATTCTGTAGCGTTTCCAGCCGACCATCCAATTGTGGCTGTGTTTGGTGTTAATGCAATCGGTTGGGCATTTTGAACATCAGGACAAGAAGGGGCGGGTTCCCATCGGATATCATCTATAAAAACAGGATTATAGCTGTTGGTATTTGCATGACGAAAGGCTATATAAGTGTTCGTACCTTCATATCCTGTAAAGTCAACAATATGTTCGGTGTAGTTTGGTGTAGCATTGATTGTAGCAATTGAAGTGAAGATTGCATCAGCAGTTGTAGAACTTATGGTTCCCACTTGCAGCGTTACGTTGCCATAACCTCTGGTATAAAACTTCACTCTATGTGAAGCAGTACTTACGGTTGACAATTTAGGTGAAATTAAGTAGATGCCTGCTGTAGTAGGAGAATTGCCATTGGTCAATTGCACCGCATTAGGATTAGAATTTGAAAGACTGTTGATGCCAACATTGGCCTCAGAAGCATTCACCATAAGTCCAGTCCAACAGCTAGGTAATTGATTGTTAGTTATACTATCAAAGTTTTCGCTGAATATTTCAATGGGGTTGCATTCGCTGTTGAAGCTGTAAGGACCTCTCCATGGGCTGTATTCATCCTCGCAATCCGCACGAATGTAAAAATCATATTGATGGGCAACTTCAAGATTGCTAACCGAATACGTAGGTTCTTCATTTACAGGCGTTCCTTGTGTATCTGGAGTAGGGGAATCACTTCCTTTTGGAAGAATCATAACTTGCCATGCTGTTTCATCACCCCCTGGAATCCAAGAAAATGTGGCATTGGTTGTGGTAACCCCGCTAATTAAGATTTCACTGGGAAACTGACAAGATAAAGTAACCTTTATATACGCAGCATGGCACAATGGTTCTGCCACTGGAGTACAGCTGCTGTCTTCGGCATAGTGCAAACGAATGGTTGGTAAAGGAATACTGCTCAAAACCAAAGGTGTGGCACCCTGTGCTAAAATATTATTTTGGGTATCTGTAACCGTAACGTATTTGTTTACTTCCTCACCGTTTAATTTAAGGCTAAAGGTATAGGCAAGTCCCTCAATAATATTCGTTATAGTTGAGTAATTGCTCATATAAACACATGAATTGATTTCCTGTGGATCGCCTGTATTAGTTGATGTAACGGCATCAGAAGGATAAGGATCTGTATTGATGCATTGTGCAAACATGAGCGATTTGCTGCCAATAAAAAGCAGCATTAAAAGAATAATTTTTTTCATAAATGTAATTTTGTGGGTTTAATGTAGACCCCAAAAATACGTTTCGAAAACGATTTAGAAATCAGAAAAAGTGTGACATAACACTTTTAAAACAATAAAGTAACAAATGATTTGTATTTATAACACTATTTAAATTGAAGTTTAGCGGTGTTATTTTTAGATATGCCTAAAAATGATATAAAAGAAAAGACAAACATCATTGTAGAATTTAGATGTGAGGCATCTTATTAATAGAATTCTATGAATCCAATAACACAGCATAAAAACCAATGCATTTAAACAAAAAAACCACGAATTTTACATTCGTGGTTTTGTTTATAGAGTAGATTGAAACTATTTCAAGCTTCCAACCATATCTTCAGGTTTTACCCAATCATCAAAATCTTCTGGAGTAACATATCCTAAACGTACTGATTCCTCTTTTAGGGTAGTTCCGTTTTTGTGAGCTGTTTGAGCAATTTCAGCCGCTTTATAATATCCGATTTTTGTATTTAAAGCGGTAACCAACATCAATGAATTATCAACCAATTCTTTGATTCTGGTGTAGTTTGGTTCAATTCCTTGAGCACAATGTTCGTCAAACGAAATACAGGCATCTCCTAACAAACGAGCCGATTGCAAGAAATTAGCAGCCATCAAAGGTTTAAAAACATTCAATTCATAATGTCCTTGTGTTCCACCGATTGTAATGGTCACATCGTTACCCATTACTTGAGCACAAACCATTGTCAAGGCCTCGCATTGTGTAGGATTTACTTTGCCTGGCATAATAGAAGATCCCGGTTCGTTTTCTGGAATCAAGATTTCGCCAATTCCTGAACGTGGCCCAGAAGCCATCATCCTCACATCGTTTGCAATTTTATTCAAAGAAACTGCCAGTTGCTTCAAAGCTCCATGTGTTTCCACAATTGCATCGTGGGCTGCCAAAGCTTCGAATTTGTTTGGAGCGGTAACAAATGGATGTCCTGTGAATTTTGCAATATATTCCGCCACTTTCACGTCATAACCAGCTGGAGTGTTTAATCCTGTTCCAACGGCTGTCCCACCCAAGGCTACTTCTGAAAGGTGATCCAATGTATTTCTCAATGCCTTTAGACCATAGTTCAATTGGGCAACATAGCCTGAAATTTCCTGACCAAGAGTCAATGGAGTAGCATCCATTAAATGTGTTCTTCCAATTTTCACTACGTTTTTGAAGGCTTCAGATTTCGCTTGAAGCGTATCTCTTAATTTTTCAACTCCCGGAATGGTAACTTCTACAACAGCTTTGTAAGCCGCAATGTGCATTCCTGTTGGATAGGTGTCATTTGAAGACTGTGATTTGTTTACGTCATCATTTGCTTTGATGAATTGTTCGCCTTCGCCAATTTTGTGTCCGGCCAAAACTTGAGCTCTGTTGGCTACAACTTCGTTTACATTCATATTGCTCTGTGTTCCAGAACCTGTCTGCCAGATCACCAATGGAAATTCATCGTCTAACTTCCCTGCCAAGATTTCGTCGCAAACTGCTGCAATGGCATCTCTTTTTTCAATTGGCAAAACACCTAGATCGCAGTTGGCATAAGCGGCAGCTTTTTTCAAGTAGGCAAAACCTTCGATGATTTCTTTTGGCATAGAAGCCGACGGACCGATTTTGAAGTTGTTTCTTGAACGTTCTGTTTGGGCTCCCCAGTATTTGTCTGCAGGAACTTTTACTTCACCCATCGTGTCTTTTTCAATTCTGTATTCCATTGTGTATAGGTTTGTTGTTTGTTATTGTAAATATTGATTTTATTAAAATCAGCCCAAAAATAAGGATTATAAGTAGGTTTAAGAAATGATTTATAAATTATTTTGGCTGTTTTTATTGGTCAAAAGCATAATTCCGCTTATCTTTGACGGGTATACAAAAAAATCCGGAAAACATGTTTGAATTTCAACAGTATTTAGGTTTTATCCTCTTTCTAACCGTATTGACCACTGGTTTTTGGTTGATGATCTTTTTGGTAGGTTTCGTTCAATATTGGATTGGCGGTGCTATCATGGAGCTTATCAAAGAAAAGAGAGCTAAAAAAAGAGAACAATAAGTTTATTTTTTGTTCTTAAAAAAAGGAAGCCAATTGGCTTCCTTTTTTATTTTATCTGGTCAAGAAAACTCTTACTTGAAGGCAATTCATAGATTTCCAAATCGAAATAAACTACTGATGCAATGATATGATCGAAGATGTCGGCCATGATGTATTCGTAGTTGATCCAAGTCTTGTCGTTTGAAAAGGCGTAAATTTCTAACGGAACTCCAAATTCGTTCGATTGAAGTTGACGGCACATCATTGTCATTTCTTTATTTAAACCGGGATGTTGCTCTAAATATTGGTTGATGTATTTTCTGAACAAGCCAAAATTGGTAAGGTTTCTTCCATTTACCGAAAGTGTCTTGTCAATATTATGAGCATGATTGTATTTCTTGATTTCTTCTTGTCGCTGATCGATGTACTCGCTCACCAATTGAATCTTTTTGAGCTCTGTAAGCTCGGATTCCTGCAAAAAACGGATGCTGTTTGCTTTTATCAAAACGTGTCTTTTGATCCTTCTTCCATTAGAGGTATACATTCCTCTCCAGTTTTTGAAGGAATCGGAAATCAGGCTGTAGGTGGGTATGGTTGAAGTCGTGTAGTCAAAATTCCTAACTTTTACCGTTGCCAGATTGATTTCAATGACATCGCCATCGGCACCAAATTTCTCCATCGTAATCCAATCGCCAATTCGAACCATATCGTTGACGGAAACTTGGATACTGGCAATAAATCCTAAGATCGTATCACGGAAAATCAATATCACTATGGCAGAAATTGCTCCGAAAGTAGTTAATAATTTGCCCGTAGAGATGTTGAATAAATATAAAATAATGGCTACAACCCCAAAGGTCCACAGTACAATCATAATTACCTGGATGTAGCTGTCAATTGGCTTGTCGCTGTAGCGTGGTTGCTGTTTTAGGTAATCCCGAAGTGCATTGAAAATGGTTCGTATAATCCATAAAACCAATAGAACGATATAAATCCCAATCAATTTTCCGAAAACCCCTTCCCAATAAATAAAGTTCTTGAGGATGATTGGTACGGCTTTATATATGAAAAGCAACGGAATCAAATGGGCAATGTATTTTGCCGTTTTATTGGAAACCAATAAATCGTCAAATTTTGTATTGGTTTTTTTGGCAATTAAAATCATAGCCGTAACCAACGTAAATCTAAATACCAAATAAATGGCATAGGCAAGCAAACAAAGCACAACAATATCAATGCACAAACTAAAATAGGAGGCGAGAGTATCATTAAAATCCCATCCTTTTAGAAGTCTGTACATCCATCCAAAAATGCTTTCCGCTATTTTTTTCATCTATTAAAGATATTTCTTTTCTATGTAAAAGGTTCCAAAAGGAATGAGCGAACCTAGGATAATGATGCTGAATTTTTTCCAATCCCAATCCAATTCAAACTTGAGCATAATAGCCAAAATGATATAGGCAATGAACAAAATTCCATGACCCATACCGATTGGAAACAATAATGATTTATAAAGCTCGATATTATTAGGTTTGATTATAAGCATGTTTGCCAATAGCACTAAAAAGGAAACACCTTCTAATAAAGCAATAATTTTAAAAAATTTAAGCATTTGTATTTGAGTTAATTATGATTTTTGATTTACTGTTTTTGTTTAATATAAAAAAACCGATTAATCCACCAATTGTAGAAGCCATAAAGATTCCTAATTTAGCTTGCAGTTCATATTCAGGATTATTAAAAGCAAGATTGGTAACAAAGAGCGACATTGTAAAACCTATCGAGGCTAGAAGTCCAACGCCAAATAAATGCATGTTGGTTAGCCCTAAAGGCATATTGGCCCATTTCAATTTAATCATAGCTATAGAAACACCAAAAACTCCAATCACTTTTCCAGCAACTAGTCCAAATACAACTCCAAGCGTGACATTACTTGTTGTTTCGGCTAAAATATCATTTGAGAACGTTACTCCTGCATTTGCCAAAGCAAAAATCGGCATCACTATAAAACTCACTAAGTTGTGCATTCCGTGTTCCAAGCGTTGCAAAGGTGTCATGGCATCTTTTGTAGTAACTCTAATATGCTCTAAAATATGCAATTGTTCTTCGGTTAATGTTGGAGTGTTCGTGGTGTCAGCATTTTTAAAACGTTCCAAATACTGCTTGATTTTAGTTATAAAGAATATTTCATCTACTTTAGAATCTGCTGGAATTGTGAAGGCCACCAAAACCGCTGCAATTGTAGCATGAACGCCAGAAAGCAAAAAGGGCAACCAAACTCCAAATATTCCGATTATGGCATAAAAAAGTGTATTTCTAATTCCAAAAGCTTTGCTGAAGAAAAGAAAAGCCACAAACCCAATTCCAGTGAAAAGCATCGGGAAATTGATTTCTGCGGTATAAAAGAAGGCAATAACCAAAACCGCACCTAAATCATCTACAATAGCCAAAGCAGTAAGGAAAACTTTTAAGGAAGTAGGTATTTTGCTTCCCAAAAGGTAAAGAACGCCAAGTGCAAAAGCAATGTCAGTTGCCATCGGGATTCCCCAACCATGTGCTGATTCGGTTCCAGAATTAAAGATGCCATAAATCAAGGCAGGAAAAACCATTCCTCCAACGGCAGCTACAATAGGCAACAGGGCATTTTTTGGATTTGAAAGTTCGCCTCCAATTATTTCCCTTTTGAGTTCCAATCCAACCACAAAGAAGAATACGGCCATCAAACCATCATTCACCCAATGGTGTATGGAATAGTTCAGATAGGTTTCGCCATCAAAAGTAAAACCAATCTTGTGTTCCCAAATGTGGTGGTACCAATCTGAAAGTGACGAATTGGCTAAAATGATGGCGACTATTGCTGAAACAAACAATACAATACCGCCTGTTGTTGATTTTTTGATAAAATTATTAACCGGATTGATAATCCATTTTTCTGCTGGAGTGGTCTTAATTTGGTCGTTCATTCTGTTTTTTTTCTTGTGGGTTACAAAATTAAGTATTATCATTGATTTTAATAGTACAAATGGTGTAATGATTTTTAATAAAATGAAATGAGCAAACGCGATTTAAAAAAATATCTGGCTTCTCTGGACAAGCAGCAAATGGAGGAGCAATTACTGGAATTATACGACAAATTCAGTGATGTAAAGGTTTTTTATGATTTTGTCTTTAATCCCAAAGAAGAAAAACTCATTCAGGAAGCCAAGGTGAAAATCTCCAACGAATATTTTCCCATCAAAAGCAAGCGTCCAAAAACGAGACGTTCGGTTGCACAAAAAATCATCAAGCACTTCTTGGTTTTGGGTGTAGATGCTTTTGCGGTTGCCGATATTATGCTTTATACTATTGAAATTGCCCTAAAATATTCGGCAAAACGGGAAGTGAGGTATGCTTCCTTTTTCAAAAGCTTTCAAAATTCTTATGAACAAGTCGTGCATTATGTAATTGCAAATGGAATAGTAACCGATTACAGAAAACGTATTCTTGATGTTTATAATGAAGTGAACCGTCAGAAATGGGAGAATAGTTATGAATTTGAACACATAAAAGACCAACTCGACTAATTTCCTAAAATTAACTATAAAATAGCCGGATAACTCTTTTTTAGGCGTATTTTTGCAAAAATCCCCAAAAAGATAATGCTTTACAAAGACGCTGAAATAGAAATAGAAGATAGAAAAGAACTGTATGCTTATCAAAAAGGAGACATTGACTCCATCTTTGAAAGGATGGCAAACACGGCTCCAAACTATCATCTGCTCTATCAATTGCCAACAGGTGGCGGAAAGACCGTAATTTTCTCGGAAATCGTTCGTCGCTATCTGGCCGACCATGATAAAAAAGTGGTGGTGCTGACACATCGAATCGAACTTTGCAAGCAAACTTCTAAAATGCTTAAAGGTTTTGGCGTCAAGAACAAAGTAATCAATAGCAAAATCAAAAAACTGCAGGATCAGGAGGAATATTCTTGTTTTGTGGCAATGGTGGAAACCTTAAAAAACCGTCTGAACGATGAATTGCTTGAAATTGAGAACGTTGGACTTGTAATTATCGATGAAGCACATTATAATTCCTTCCGAAAACTGTTTGGTTCCTTCAAAAACTCCTTCATTCTAGGTGTTACGGCAACTCCCTTGAGTTCCAACATCAAAATGCCAATGAATGAAAATTATGATGAACTCATTGTTGGTGATACCATCTCTTCTTTAATCGACAGCGGATTTTTGGCGAAAGCCATTACCTATAGTTATGACGTTGGTTTGACTTCGCTGAAAGTAGGGATCAACGGCGATTATACCGTGAAATCATCTGACGATCTATACTCGAATATGGTCATGCAGGAAAAACTCCTTCATGCCTATACCGAGAAATCGCTTGGAAAAAAGACCCTGATTTTCAACAACGGAATCAACACTTCCTTATATGTTTATGAAACCTTCAAGGAAGCCGGTTACGACATTCGCCATCTCGACAACACCAATAATCCCGAAGAACGTAAGGAAATATTATCATGGTTCAAACATACTCCCGATGCAATCCTAACTTCGGTTGGAATCCTAACAACTGGTTTTGATGAGCCAACTGTAGAGACCATCATCTTGAACCGAGCCACAAAATCCCTGACTTTATATTTCCAAATGATCGGCCGTGGTTCCAGAAAACTCGAAAACAAAGACACTTTTGCAGTTATCGATTTAGGAAACAATGCCGCACGTTTCGGACTTTGGAGTGAGCCTGTCAATTGGCAACACATCTTCAAATCGCCTGAATTCTATCTTGAAAACCTCCGAGCCGATGCCGAAATCGAACTGCATTTCAAATACCAGATGTCGCCCGAATTAAGAGCAAAATTTGCGAACACACCCGTCGTGACTTTCGATGTAGATGAAGAACACAGGATCGCCATTTCCCTCAACCAAAGGTCGAAAGTGGTTTTAGACAAATCCATTGAGCAACACGCCGAAATGTGTGTCTATAATACCGAAACACTCAACGAAGCCCGTTTGCTTTCAAAGGAATTAAACGACGATATCGAGTGCAGAATCAGGCGTTATTCCAACTGTTTGAGCCATTGTAGCAAAAACTACCGCGAATGGCTGGTCGAAGATTACAAGCAAAAACTCACCTTAATGATTGGTAAAAAATACCGCGAAAAAATATTTAACGAAGATTAATTCTTTCAGGAGCAAATCAATAGGCATTTGTTTAAACCATACCTGCCTGTCGGCAGACAGGTTCCCGCCTTCCTTCCTCTCGTCCCAAAAGACGAGATCCCTCCAGTCGGGGCTTGAATAAAAACTTTAGGCTTCTCCCGATCCCGAAGCTTCGGGACGGGATAAACTTTTTGTCAATCCTTGTCATAAAAAAAAGACCGTTCAAAATGTCATCTTGTCATATTTAATAAAGTCAGTCACTTTAAAACTGACAATTTCCTTGGTTTTTTTCTGATGGCACAGTCATTGCTTTTAGACGAGTAAGTTTAAAACAAATAAAAAACTAAAATTAAATATAATAAAATGGGTAAAATAATTGGAATCGATTTAGGAACAACAAACTCTTGCGTTTCTGTAATGGAAGGTAACGAGGCAGTGGTAATCCCTAACTCGGAAGGAAAAAGAACAACGCCATCTATCATCGCTTTTGTAGAAGGTGGAGAAATTAAAGTAGGAGATCCTGCTAAGAGACAGGCGGTAACCAATCCTACAAAAACTATTGCTTCTATCAAACGTTTTATGGGACATAGCTTCTCTGAAACTACTGCCGAAGCAAAAAGAGTACCTTATAATGTAGTAAAAGGAGACAACAATACACCACGTGTTGATATTGACGGTCGTTTATATACTGCACAAGAATTGTCAGCAATGACACTTCAAAAAATGAAAAAAACAGCTGAAGACTATTTAGGTCAAACAGTTACTGAAGCAGTTATCACTGTTCCGGCTTACTTTAACGATGCTCAACGTCAGGCTACAAAAGAGGCTGGTGAAATTGCTGGTTTGAAAGTAATGCGTATCATCAACGAACCAACAGCTGCAGCTTTGGCTTACGGTTTGGATAAAAAAGGAACTGATCAAAAAATCGCAGTTTACGATTTAGGTGGTGGTACTTTTGATATCTCAATCCTTGAATTAGGAGACGGAGTTTTCGAAGTATTGTCTACAAATGGAGATACTCACTTGGGTGGAGATGATTTTGACCAAACCATCATTGACTGGTTGGCAGACGAATTCAAATCTGAAGAAGGTATCGATTTGCGTCTTGACCCAATGTCATTGCAACGTTTGAAAGAAGCTGCTGAAAAAGCAAAAATCGAGTTATCATCTTCTGCTGAAACAGAAATCAACTTGCCTTACGTAACCGCTACGGCTTCAGGACCAAAACACTTGGTTAAAAAATTGTCACGTTCTAAATTTGAGCAATTGACAGATTCTTTAGTAAAACGTTCTATGGAACCAGTTGCTAAAGCATTGAAAGATGCAGGTCTTTCTACATCTGATATCGATGAAGTTATCCTTGTTGGAGGTTCTACAAGAATGCCAAGAATTGCTGACGAAGTAGAAAAATTCTTCGGTAAGAAAGCTTCAAAAGGAGTAAACCCTGACGAAGTTGTAGCAATTGGTGCTGCAATCCAAGGTGGTGTACTTTCTGGAGATGTAAAAGATGTATTGTTATTAGACGTTACACCTTTATCTTTAGGAATCGAAACTATGGGTGGTGTTTTGACCAAATTAATTGAGGCCAACACAACAATCCCAACTAAAAAATCGCAAGTATTTTCTACTGCTGCAGATTCTCAACCAACAGTTGAAATCCACGTTTTGCAAGGAGAAAGAGCAATGGCGGTTGATAACAAAACAATCGGTCGTTTCCACTTGGATGGTATTCCACCAGCACCAAGAGGAGTTCCACAAATTGAAGTAACTTTTGATATTGATGCCAATGGTATCATCAAAGTTTCTGCAACTGACAAAGGAACTGGAAAATCGCACGATATCCGTATCGAAGCTTCTTCTGGTTTAACAGCTGAAGAAATCGAAAGAATGAAAAAAGATGCAGAAGCTAATGCTGATGCAGATAAATTGGCAAGAGAAAAAGCAGAGAAATTAAACGAAGCTGATTCTATGATTTTCCAAACAGAAAGTCAATTGAAAGAACTTGGTGATAAATTATCTGATGCTAACAAAACATCAATTGAATATTCTTTGACTGAATTGAGATTGGCTCATGAAAACCAGGATATTCCTGCAATTCAAAAAGCACTTGACAACATCAATGCAGCTTGGAAAACAGCAACTGAAGCAATGTATGCTCAAGGTGAAGCTGGACAACAACAAGACGCTCAACCACAAGGTGAAGCTCAAGGAGACAACGTTCAAGACGTTGACTACGAAGAAGTGAAATAATTGAGCAATCAATTTTGAATAGTAAAAACCGGATTGGAAACAGTCCGGTTTTTTCGTTTTTATCAAAGAAACTATCCTTTTTGTGAATTACAAAATGATATGTTCAGTATTGAAACCGCTTTATTATTTTTTTAATAAAATAATTATACCTTTGAAGCTCATTAAAGTTTTTCAAAGATGATTTCTACAGCAAGCAAACCAAAACCCGAACTGGAACTCTATTTTCAAAAATTCAGAGAGAATATCATTGGCATCCACCAAGAATTTCATTCGCCTTTCGGCAGAAAAAAAATCATCTATACGGATTGGACGGCTAGCGGAAGACTCTATCGTCCGATTGAGGAAAAATTAATGAACCAATTTGGTCCGTTCGTGGCAAATACACATACAGAAACTACAGTTTCGGGAACGGCAATGACGATGGCCTATCATGAAGCAAGACACATCATCAAAAAACACGTCCATAGCAATCAGGACGATGTTTTGATTACTGATGGTAGCGGAATGACAGGAGTTATCAATAAATTCCAGAGAATTCTAGGTTTGAAAGTACCTGAAAATTTAAAGCCCCACGTAAATATTCCATCAGAAAAACGTCCTGTAGTTTTTATTACCCATATGGAGCATCATTCCAACCAAACTTCTTGGCTCGAAACCATTGCCGATGTTGTAGTGGTTCCTGCTTGTGAAAAAGGACTTTTGTGTTTGAATAATTTCAAAGATTTAGTCGAAAAATACAAAGACCGACCAATAAAGATTGCCTCTATAACTTCTTGTTCGAATGTTACGGGAATAAAGACACCTTATCACGAAGTGGCTAAACTAATGCACCAAAATGATGGCGTTTGCTTTGTAGATTTTGCGTGTTCTGGACCTTATGTAAAAATCGATATGCATCCTGAAGATCCGGAAAGTTATTTGGATGCTATTTTCCTTTCTCCACATAAATTTCTCGGAGGTCCAGGGACTTCTGGCGTGTTGATTTTCAATAAGAAATTATACAACAATATGATTCCCGATAATCCAGGAGGCGGAACAGTGAGTTGGACCAATCCTTGGGGCGAACATAAATATGTAGATAATATTGAAGATAGAGAAGATGGTGGAACGCCAGGTTTCTTGCAAGTCATCAAAACAGCTCTCGCCATTCAGTTGAAGGAAGAAATGGGAATCGACAATATTTTGGCACGAGAAAATGAAATTGTAGAATATGTTTTTGAAGAATTAGGAAACGTTTCCAACATTAAAATCTTGGCCAATCAGCATAAAAATAGGCTAGGAGTGATTTCGTTTTATATTGATGATTTGCACTTTAATTTAGGGGTGAAATTATTAAACGACCGTTTCGGAATCCAAACCCGTGGCGGTTGCAGTTGTGCTGGAACGTATGGTCATTATTTGCTTCATGTTGACCAAGAAACTTCTCATAATTTAATCTGCCAAATTGATTCGGGAGATTTAATCCAAAAACCCGGATGGATTCGAATGTCCATTCATCCAACGACAACAAATGAAGAAATTGAGTTTGTTTGCAACAGCATAAAGGCTTTGGCAGAAAACCACGAAGATTGGGCTAAAGAGTATGATTACAATAAATCGTCAAACGAATTTGTTCATAAGCAAGCACAATCATTCGAGAAGGAAATGGTGGCTAGCTGGTTTGCTCAGTAGCTTTCTTGCCTACATGTTTCCATCTTTTGTGGGTCCAGAAATAATATTCAGGTTGCTCTAGGATTTGTTTTTCAACTTCTCTTAGGAATTTACTTGTAATTTCATAGTCTGGATATTCCCTGACATTTTCAGCCAAAGGCATGATGGTTGCTTCATAAAAACCTCTTTTAACTTTTCTAACTTTTACAAAAACCATATTCATGTCAAGTTTTTTGGCTAACATTTCTGCACCTGTATAAACAGGCACTTCATATCCCATAAAAGTATCCCAATATCTAGCCCTTTCCAATTGAGGGGATTGGTCGCTTGCAAATCCGTAAAAAGCTTTAATACCATGAGTGGCATTATATTCCATCAGCTCTACTGTCTTTTTGGTTTCAATTAATTCCGCATCCAGCCTTGAACGGATGTCACGAATTAGTTTATCAAAATATTTATTTCCGATTCGCTTATAAATTGCAATACTTCTAAAATTAATTTTTTTAGCAATATTAATTAACCATTCCCAGCTTCCATAGTGAGCACACATCAAAACAACACTCTTGCCTTTTGCTTCATATTCACTCAATAGTTCAATATTGGTAAGAATAAATCTTTTGTTTATTTCCTTATCAGAAATAGTCATCGTTTTAATCATTTCTAAAAACATATCACACATGTGGCTATAGAATTTCTTCTCAACCTCTAATCGTTCCTTATCAGAAAGATGGGGCAAAGTCATGGCCAGATTTTTGCGAACGGTTTTTTTTCGATAACCAAAAACTCGGTAAACGAAAAAGCAAACAAAATCTGAAAGTTTATAGAAAATAGGGAAGGGTAATATTGAAATGCACCATAATATTGGATATATCAATAGAAAGGCAAGTAACTGCATAGAGGAATTTTATTTTTGTGCAAATATACTGCTAATTCTCCAAATTTGATAATTTCTTCAAAACTGTTGAATCTAAAAAGACTAAATTTGTAAATAAATATTTATTTAATGAGCATAGTTTTAATCGCAATTATTTTGCTGAATGTATTGGTTAGTTTCAAGGGTTTTAATGACATTATGTTTTTTCGGAAATATGAATTCCACATCGGAAGCATTCGATCGGGAGATCAAATCAGAATGTTTTCTTCGGCTTTTTTGCACGCTGATATTTCACACTTGTTTTTCAATATGCTAACGCTTTTCTTTTTTGCACCAGTCGTAATTGCCTATATGGGCGAACTTTCATTTGTTTTGGTCTATTTTTCAAGTCTAATTTTCGGAAGTCTTTTGACGTTGATGATGCACAAGGACGATTATAGCTATCGTGCCATTGGAGCTTCTGGAGCGGTGACAGGAGTTCTATATTCTGCCATATTGTTGCAACCAAATATGATGCTGGGAATTTTCTTTGTCATCCCGATGCCTGCTTATATTTTCGGAATCTTATACCTTCTATATTCTATTTACGGAATGCGGGCCAAAAACGATAACATAGGTCATACGGCACATTTTGGAGGAGCAGTCGGAGGTTACATATTTACGTTAGCAAAAAATCCCGAAATGTTTACCGATAATACATTGATGGTGATATTGTTGACCATTCCAATCATAATTCTTTTCATAATGGCCAAGCTTGGCAAGCTATAATGGCACAGCTTTTGAATACCCACAATCAATCTTAATAAAAAAATCAATCATGAAAAAAACATTCTTAATCCTAATGACAATGGTCATGACGGTTGCACAAGCACAAGAAATCAAGCAAGTTCCTTTAATTTCAGTTTCGGGAGAAGGCAAAGTAAAAGTAGCTCCAGATCAAGTTAGCATTTCTATTTCGGTAGAAACCAGAGGAAACAATTCCGCAGAAGTAAAAAAACAAAACGACGAAAAAATTGATGCCGTTATCAAATACATCAAGAAAGCGAACATCGCCAAGGAAGATTATCAAACACAGAGAGTTTCGCTAAATCCACAATACGATTATGAGAAAAAGAAAACCTCTTTTTATGCGACTCAAACCATTCAAATTCTTTTGAAAGATTTATCCAAATATGATGAATTGATGGAAGGTTTGGTAAGTTCAGGAGTAAATTCAATTGGAAATATTGAATTCAAATCCTCAAAAATGGAGCAACACAAATCCGAAGCTAGAAAATTAGCCATGAAAGATGCTAAAGCAAAAGCAGACGATTTTGTTGCTGTAACGGGGCAAAAAACAGGAATGGCTTATAACATTACCGATAATTCACAACCTTTCTATCCACAACGAATGTATGCTACAATGGAAATGAAATCCTTTGATAGTGCTGGTGGAGCGAGAGAAACACTTGCCATCGGAGAAATCGAAATCATTGCAAATGTTACCGTAAGTTACATTCTAGCAAACTAAATTCATTATCTTCAAATAAAAAAACGCCGTCAAGAACTAATTTCTGACGGCGTTTTTAGTTTTAAAAATCTGTGATAATCTGTGCAATCCGTGTTTATTCTTCCTTGAAATCCACCGAAAGCGAATTCACACAATACCGTTGCCCTGTTTTTGTCGGGCCATCATCAAAAACGTGGCCTAAATGACCGCCACAATTTGCACATACAATTTCAGTCCGAATCATTCCATGTGTCGTGTCCTTAATATATTCCACAGTTCCCGGAATCGATTCGTCAAACGATGGCCAGCCACAATGGGCATCAAACTTCGAATTGCTTTCAAACAAAGGCGTTCCGCAAGCACCACAGCAATAAGTTCCCTTCTCATAATGCAGGTTGTATTTTCCTGAATGTGCAAATTCAGTTCCCTTTTGCCGCAGAATTCTGTAGCGTTCCAAGCCTAATTCAGACTTCCATTCTTCTTCTGTTTTTTTTATCGGATATTCCATAGTTTATTAATTTTTTAGGAGCATTACTTTAGGGCATTTGTTCCATCCTTATTCCCGCTGCAGGAACTCGCTTCAAACCTGTTTGGTCACAGGTTTGAGAGCTCAGACAATTCCAGCATCGGGGCTAGATGAAATCAAAAGGCATTCTTTAATCTTTTACTTCGCCACAAACTTCACCGAAACCGAGTTCGTACAAAAACGTTTTCCCGTAGTTTCTTCAGGACCATCATCAAAAACGTGACCTAGATGACCACCACATTTGGCACACATTACCTCGGTTCTTTCCATCCCGAAAGAAGTATCAGTTTCATAAACCACAGATCCTTTTATGGCTTTATCAAATGAAGGCCAGCCACAATCCGAAACAAATTTAGCATTTGAATCAAATAGGACATTTCCGCAAGCTGCACAAACGTATTTTCCTTTCTCAAAATGGTTCCAATACTCTCCCGTAAACGGACGTTCGGTTCCTTTTTCTCTCAAGACTTCAAACTGTTCGGGTGTGAGTTCCTTTTTCCATTCGGCTTCGGTTTTAACAATCTCAACGGTATCGGTCTGAGCCAAAGTTTTCTTCTTTTCCTGACTTTGGCAGGAGTTTAAGGCTAGTAGGACAGTTAGTAGTACCAATATCTTTTTCATTTTTCTTTATTTTAATATTTGATTTCTTCTGTTTGGAGCCCGCCTTTATGAGATTCCTCCTTCGTCGGAATGACAAGATGGGTTATTTGGGTTGTTAATTAGTTATAAAATTCGTAGCACTTTCAACCACCTGTTCGTCTCCAAGAATCTTCCGATGACCTAAATCTTTGGTAATCATGAGTTTACCGTTTTTCAAATATTTATGAATGTGTATGCCACATTTAACCGGCACTTCATCGTCGTCGTTATCGTGGATTACCAAAACCGGAATCTCGATTTCCTTTGCAGATAGATACGCAGAAAAGCTGTCCATAGATGTGTCAAACCGGTTTTCGAAATACAATCTAATTCGGTTACTGACTTTGTGTTTCATTCGGAGTTTATAGGTAAAATCGTCTATGATGTCCTGAACAATATCGCCACTGCCTATCGTAACCAGCCTGTTTATTTTTAGCCCTTGCTTCAGGGCATTGAGTAACGACATACCGCCAAGCGAATGGCCAACAGCACCTTCAAACGGACCGAATTGTTTTTCTAATTCTAGTATCGTGGCTATAAATTCGAGCATCAGGGTTGTTTTTCCGCCTGATTTTCCGTGGGCTGGAGCATCAAAACTTATGGTAGAGTAGCCCGTTTCTAGGAGAGCATCGGCAATTTTCACGAGTTGGGTTCCCCTGCCAGACCATCCATGAACGAGTAAAATCTTTTTTTTGGATGTTCCATAATGATATACTACAACTTCCTTTGAAATTGTTGGAATCCTCACTTTTTCCTGCCTGCTTTTTTGATCCATCTCTAATTCGCGCTTCGGGATCTTGTGTTTTAGAGGTGTCATGAACAATCTTGAGGCAAAGAGGGTGACGAGTTTTAGCGAAATAAATTGTAAAATCTGTACTGTGACAAGAATTGACTTCGGAATGTTTAAAGATTGTTTGCGAATTTTTGAATTCTTTGCCATTTCAATAAATTTTTATGCAAGTTATTATTTTCTGTTATTTTTATTAAATTTAGATGTCATAAAAAAAGCATAAATAACTAAAAGTGAATTAGGCTTTTGTTTAGCAATGAGCTATTGTTGTCTCTCTCCCGAAGCTTCGGGATAGCTTGGGCAAACTCATTAAGTTAAGGAAATAAAGACCCTGTTTTGTCCTTCCGACGAAGGAGGAATCGCAATCGATTTACAATCTTGTCCTTCTTTAAGTTAGCTTCTAGTGAGTTCCCTCCTCCGTCGGGAGGACAAGATTGAGCTTAATTTAATGACATTGTATGCTCTGGATGACAAATAGATCGCGGATAAAAAAAAATATAGAAATGGTTTGTTGTCATTCCAATCAATCCCGAAGGTTCGGGAGAGGGACATTAAAGAGAACCACTTAAAAAGTAAAGAAAGCATAATCAAAAACCTAAATTTGGCATAACCTTAAGCATTACAACAAAAAAAATAATTAGATTTAAAAAATATTATACAATACAGCAGAAACACCAAAACAAACCATGAGCAAAATTATATCGCATTCTCTTTTTACTGATTTTGACATCAGTCTGTTTAAGGCTGGGAAACATTTTAGGCTGTATGAAAAATTAGGATCACATTTGATAGAAGTTAATGGCGAACAAGGCGTTTATTTTGCGGTTTGGGCTCCATCGGCCCAGAGTGTTTCGGTGATTGGCGATTTTAATTCTTGGAACGGAAATGAATGCCAACTTGAAGTGAGATGGGACAGTTCGGGCATTTGGGAAGGCTTTATTCCGGGTGTTCAGAAAGGGGCTGTTTATAAATACAGGATTCGTTCGTTCAATAATAATGCATTGACCGAAAAGACCGATCCTTTTAGTTTATACTGTGAACATCCGCCACAAACGGCTTCGATTGTTTGGGATTTGGACTATAAATGGAAGGACGATAAATGGATGAAATCCCGAAAAGATACCAATGCTTTGGACAAGCCATATTCAGTTTATGAAGTGCATTTGGGTTCTTGGAAACGCCACCAAGCCGAAGACCGTTTCCTGACGTATCGTGAATTGGCGGAAGATTTGGTAAACTATGTAAAGGAAACTGGTTTTACGCACGTGGAGCTGATGCCAGTTATGGAATATCCGTATGACCCTTCTTGGGGATATCAGTTGGTTGGGTATTTTGCACCAACATCACGTTTTGGCACACCACAGGATTTTATGTATTTGGTTGATAAGTTACATCAGGCCGGAATTGGTGTGATTCTGGATTGGGTGCCTTCGCATTTTCCAGATGATGGTCACGGTTTGGGGTATTTTGACGGTTCCAATTTATACGAACATCCCGATAGGAGGAAAGGCTATCATCCGGATTGGAAGAGCTTGGTTTTTAATTATGGGCGAAATGAAGTTCGTGCTTTCTTAATAAGCAATGCTATTTTTTGGTTGCAACATTATCACGCTGATGGACTTCGTGTGGATGCCGTTGCCTCGATGCTTTATCTGGATTATTCGCGTGAAGAAGGTGGTTGGGAACCGAATATTTTTGGAGGAAGAGAAAACCTTGACGCCGTTAGTTTCCTGAAGGAATTCAACGAAGCGGTTTATACCAATTTTGAAGGCGTTCAGACGATTGCCGAAGAAAGTACGGCTTTCCCGATGGTTTCGAGACCTACTTTTCAGGGTGGACTTGGTTTCGGAATGAAATGGATGATGGGTTGGATGCACGACACTTTGCAGTATTTCAAGCGGGAAACCATCTATAGAAAATACCATCAGAATGATTTGACGTTTTCAATGACGTATGCCTTTTCGGAGAATTTTATGTTGCCCATTTCGCACGATGAAGTCGTTCACGGAAAATATTCGGTTTTAGGAAGAATGCCGGGCGACGAATGGCAACAATTTGCCAATTTGCGATTGCTTTATGGCTATATGTTCACGCATCCGGGAGCGAAATTGTTGTTTATGGGTTCGGAATTCGGGCAACGACGCGAGTGGAATTTTGCTGGAAGTTTAGATTGGCATTTATTGGAATCTAAATTTAATTCGGGTATCAAAAATGTCATTACCGATTTGAATGCACTTTACAAATTGAATCCTGCCATGCACGAAAAGCAGTTTTCGCCAGAAGGTTTCGAGTGGATCAGTTATGACGACCATCAGAATGCGGTTTTGGCTTTTATCCGAAAGGGAAATAATGTAAAAGGCGATGTGATTGTGGTTTGCAATTTTACACCAGTTGTTCGAACGGATTACAGAATCGGACTTCCGAGAAAAGGAAAATTGGTTCAGATATTCAACAGTGATGATGAACGATATGGCGGAAGTGGCGTGACGAACGAAGCAAAAATTAAAATTGACAAGGAAGAATACCACGGAAAACCGTTTTCAGCATCTTTAGTATTGCCTCCTTTGGGGGTTATTGCTTTTAAAATTTCATAAAATAAAGTTAACCATATAAGGCATTTAAGTTCCTATAATTACTTTGGCTTGAAAATCTTAAATGCCTTATAGGGCAAAAAAAATAAAAAATGTTTAAAAAAATAATTGTCCTAGTTGTTCTATTATCCTCAATATGTTCTTTCTCGCAAGGAAATGACACTGTAAATTCTTTCAAACTACAAAGAGAAGAACAACTGCGAAAAGCCGTTCAGAAAGGTTTTAAACCACTAAACGATTTTGAAAATCTATTCAATCAAACCGAAGCCGATAAACTTGTCGAAATGTTGATTGATTTTAAAAAGCAAACAGGAATCGAGATTTCCATCTTTACCATCAACAGTGAATTTACTACTAAAGAGAACTTTGAAAAGTTTACTCTTGGAATAGCTAATTTTCTGCCATCATCTTCCGAGAGAAAAATGACCATCAATATTTCGAAGGAATTCCGAAGGATCAGGATTCAAAATTCGGAAGAGCTAATCAAGTTGATTTCCGACGAAGAAACAAAGGAAAAAGTGAATTCATTTTTTGTTTCAAGTTATAAAGAAGGAAAATATTTTGAAGGCACTTTCTTTGGCGTAAAATCCTTTATGGAGTTATTAAATTCAAAAATTCAAACACCAAAATAGATTATCAATAGCCGAAAACGTTATAGTTAAAAACTACTTAAAGCTAAATGGCTAAAGTAGTTAGCAACTTTGTAAATTTGGCATTTACCATTTAAATTTAAGCTATGATTTTAAATCAAGAATTAGAATATAAAGGAGATTTATTTCCATCCAAAATAGTTTCGTTCACGCAAGAAGTCAATTCTTTCGATTTCTTTTCAGATAATAGCGTGATTCTTCGCGTTTCGGTTATTCGAGATAGTTTGATTCGTTTTAGATATACAACCAAGGGTTATTTTAGCAACGATTTCTCGTATGCCATCGACAAGGGGCAATCGCATGGTTATAATTTTCTAGAACTTCTAGAAAGTGACGATGTATATCAAATCAAAACCAGCAAGGTGGTTTGCATCATCAGAAAAGTGGACATGAAAGTTGCAATTTTTGATTTGGATGGGAAAAGTATCTTGGAAGATGAGCTCGGTTTTCATTGGGAAGAAAATTATAATTTTGGTGGAAACATCGTGAAAATGAGTAAGGCTTCGAAAGAAGGCGAAAGTTTTTATGGTTTGGGCGACAAGGCTTCACATTTGAATTTGAAAGGAAAACGATTGGAAAATTGGGCAACCGATCAATATGCTTTCCATAAAGACCAAGAACCTTTGTATAAGGTTGTTCCGTTTTATATTGGCTTGCAAAACAAGATGGCCTATGGTGTTTTCTTTGATAATACCTTTAAAACCTTCTTTGATTTTTGTGCCGAAAGAAGAAACGTAGCCAGCTTTTGGGCCGAAGGAGGAGAGATGAATTACTACTTCATTTATGGTCCAAAAATGCAAGATGTGGTTACAACTTATACACACCTCACTGGAAAGCCGGAATTACCGCCACTTTGGGCTTTAGGATATCACCAATGTAAGTGGAGTTATTATCCGGAAAATAAGGTGAAGGAAGTGACAAGTAAATTTAGGGAACTTCGCATTCCGTGTGACGCTATTTACTTGGACATTGATTATATGGATGGTTTCAGATGTTTTACATGGAACAAGGATTATTTTCCAGATCCGAAAAAGATGGTTGCAGAATTGGCAGAAGATGGTTTCAAAACCGTTGTTATCATTGATCCGGGAATTAAAATTGACAAGGAATATTCGGTTTATGCCGAAGCTTTGGCGAATGATTATTTCTGCAAAAGAGCCGATGGTCCTTATATGAAAGGAAAAGTTTGGCCAGGAGAATGTAATTTCCCTGATTATACCAACCCAGAAGTGAGAGAATGGTGGGCTGGGTTGTTCAAGGAATTGATTTCGGATATTGGGGTAAAAGGCGTGTGGAATGACATGAACGAACCTGCCGTGATGGATGTTCCTGGAAAGACTTTCCCGATGGATGTTCGCCATCATTATGACGGAAACCCTTGCAGTCATAGAAAAGCCCATAATATTTATGGAACCCAAATGGCTCGTGCCACTTATGAAGGCGTGAAGCGATTTTCATATCCTAAAAGACCTTTTATCATCACGCGTTCGGCTTATTCTGGAGCACAACGTTATACTTCGTCTTGGACGGGAGATAACGTGGCAAGTTGGGAACATTTATGGATTGCAAACATCCAAATGCAACGAATGTCGATGTCGGGAATGGGTTTTACAGGATCTGACATTGGTGGATTTGCAGAACAGCCTTCGGGCGAATTATATGCAAGATGGATTCAGCTAGGTGTTTTTCATCCGTTTTGCAGAACCCATTCTTCTGGAGATCACGGTGATCAAGAGCCTTGGTCATTTGACGAAGAAGTGGTGGATATCACTAGGAAATTTGTTGAATTGCGTTATCAATTGCTTCCTTATTTATATACCATGTTTTGGGAATACATCAACGATGGTGTTCCGATGTTGAAACCATTGGTGTATTTTGATCAAGAAGATCCACAAACGCATTACAGAACGGATGAATTTATTTTTGGAAATCAGATTTTAGTTTGCCCGATTTTAGAACCAAATGCTATCGGACGAAGAATGTATCTTCCGAAAGGAAATTGGTACAATTACTGGACGGATGAAATTGTTTCTGGAGGAAAAGAATTCTGGGTAGGAACCGATTATGACCAGATTCCAATTTTTATAAAAGAAGGTGCAATTATCCCTAAATATCCGGTTCAACAATATGTTGGCGAATTAGAATTTGAGGAAATTACGCTTGACGTTTATTATAAATTAGGCAAGGAAAAATCGATGTTGTATGAAGATTCACAAGATGGATACGATTACAGTAAGGGAAGGTTCAGTCTTTCTACTTTCAGTTTGAGAGGAAAGGAAAACGAGTTGATTATCCAGCAACATACCGAAGGAAAGTTTGAAACAAATTATAAAAGATTTAAGATTGTTTTACATGGATTGCCGTTTCAAGTTGCTTCAATTGAGTTTGATAACGATGTAATTTCATTAGAAAATGCACAATATGATGGCAAGACCATATTGTTTATTCATAAAGATTTTACAGAACTTCATATCACAGGGAAGTAGAAAAATGTGTATTTTTACAGCAAAAACAAAAACACTATGAAAAAATACATCTATCTAGGAAGTGCAGTTGCTTTGTTGGCAATTGCATTTTCATGTGCAACAAATCCTGTTACAGGAAAAAAAACAATGGCTTTCGTTTCGAACCAAGAAATTTTTGCATCTTCATTCAGCCAATATGGAGCTTTTTTGAAGGAAAATAAAGTAATTACTGGAACTGCCGATGCAAAGATGGTAGAACGAGTAGGAGCTAAAATTAGAGCTGCTGCTGAAAAACTACTTAAAGCAAGAGGAACTGCTGATGCTTTGGAAGGTTATGCTTGGGAATATAAATTGGTGGACAATAAGGAAGTAAATGCTTGGTGCATGCCGGGAGGAAAAATTGTGATTTATTCTGGGATACTTCCCGTTACAAAAGACGAAGCTGGTTTGGCAACCGTTATGGGACATGAAGTAGCTCATGCCTTGGCAAATCACGGACAGCAAAGAATGAGTGCCGGTTTGGCTCAACAACTTGGAGCAGGAGTTGCTCAAGTTGCAGTTGGTAACAAAAGTGCAGAAACACAAGCTTTGGTAATGCAAGCCTATGGAGTTGGTAGTAATGTTGGAGGAATGTTGCCTTTTAGCAGAAGCCACGAATCAGAAGCTGATGAAATCGGATTGACTTTAATGGCAATTGCTGGTTATAATCCTGATGCTTCAGTTCCTTTCTGGGAGAGGATGTCAGCAAAATCTGGAGGAGCACCTGCAGAAATTTTAAGTACTCACCCTTCGGACGCTACAAGGATTGCAAATTTGAAAAGATTAATTCCACAGGCAAAAGCAGATGCTGCAAAATTTGGAGTTAAATTCTAATAAAAATATTATCTTCGAACCACGCAAAAAAGCGTGGTTTTTTTATGTCTAAAAAATTAAAAAATATAAAAGTTGGGTTTTTATTTTGAAATTAATTAAGGTTATAACTTAATTTTAAAAATACACAACTAATAACGGATAACTTAAAAATATGGCAAATCTAGAAAAGGGAAGTAGCAAATTATTAAACGCTTGGGCTTTTTATGACTGGGCGAATTCGGTTTATCCTTTAGTTATTTCATCGGCTATTTTCCCAATATTTTATGCATCACTTTTCCCAGATAATGTTTCAGAAGTTGCTGTATTCGGAACCACTTTCAAAAATACGGCATTGATAAGTTTTGTTACAGCTGCTGCTTTTTTGGTTGTTGCTTTTATCTCGCCCTTGCTTTCTGGTATTGCCGATTATGTGGGAAACAAGAAACGCTTTATGCAGTTTTTTTGTTACCTTGGAGCTTTGTCTTGTATTGGATTGTATTGGTTTTCAATTGAAAACATCTATTTCGGACTGGCTTGCTATTTCTTTGGATTGATAGGTTTTTGGGGAAGTTTGGTCTTTTATAACTCTTATTTGCCTGACATAGCTTTTAATGAACAACAAGATGGGTTGAGTGCTAAAGGCTATTCTTTAGGCTATTTTGGTAGTGTTCTTTTGCTTTTGATAAGTCTTGCTTTAGTCATGAGCCAAGAAACAGGAGCTGAAAAATTGCAAGCCATGAAATTAACCTTTGTCTTGACGGGAATTTGGTGGATTGCTTTTAGTCAATATACATTTTATTATCTGCCGAAAGGCAACAAAAACAACGACAAAGTTACACGAGCTGTTTTTTTTAATGGCTTTAGGGAATTGAAAAAAGTAAAAAATCAATTGTTTGAAAATCTTCCCTTAAAAAGATATCTGATTGCTTTTTTTGTGTATAGCATGGCGGTTCAAACGGTTATGTTGGTTGCAGTTTATTTTGGCGAACAGGAGATCAATTGGGAAGATGATGGACAGAAAACCATGGGTTTGATTATTAGTATTCTAGTTATTCAGTTGGTTGCGGTTTTAGGAGCGATTCTTACATCGAGAGCTTCGAGGAAATTTGGAAATATTAAAACACTTATTGTTATTAATGCCATTTGGGCGGTCATTTGTGTTTTTGCCTATTTTGTGACAACGCCATTTCATTTTTATGCAACTGCAGGTTTTGTAGGTTTGGTAATGGGTGGAATCCAGGCATTGTCACGTTCAACCTATTCAAAATTTTTACCTAAAACTGATGATACAGCCTCATTTTTCAGCTTTTATGATGTTTCCGAAAAAGTAGGAATTGTAATCGGAATGGTGCTGTATGGTTTTATAGATCAGATTACCGGAAGTATGCGAAACTCGATCGTGTTTTTGACCGTATTTTTTATTGTAGGATTATTACTTTTACTTCGAGTTCCTAAAAAAACATTGCACAACGGATAAAAAAAATTATATTTGAAAAATTAAATAAATTGAAATGAAAAAGAATAGATTTTTATCTCTTTGCTTGCTACTGGTTTCTACTCTAGGTTTTATATCTTGTTCAACAGATGTGGAACCTTTGGATCCTGCCGTTGTGTTGACTCCGCCTCAATCTTCAACTTTTTTTAAGGTTGATTTTAGCGGACAAACTTTTCAAGCCAATACAACAGTAGCTTATGTTTCAAGTGGAAATATTTTAATTTCGGGTGTAAAATCAACAGGGCAAACCGTTAGCATTGCTCTTGATGGAGCAACTGTGGGAACATACGATACTGACAATCATATAATTTCATATAATCCAAGTCCAAATTCAGAGTATGATTATGTGAATTTTAATGAATTGCCTGACGGAAATTATGTTAGCAATGGCTCTGTAGTGATTACAGCCATCAATACAACCGCAAAAACTATTTCGGGTACTTTTAAATTTACTGGATATTGGTCTGATTTTACAGATGAAAATCCACCATCACCAATTGAATTTACAAACGGTTCTTTTACAATTCCGTATGTTTCACAGATGGATAATCCTGATTGTGCAACACCAACTAATTTAACAGTACAGAGAAATCAAAATACTACTTCTGCCAGTTTAAATTGGAATGCAGGTGGAACAGAAACATCTTGGGAAGTTGTAGTTGTTGAAGCTGGACAATCAATTTCCGATGGTACAAGTTATATCACTACAGCAAAACCGTTTACTCTGAATAATTTAACTAATCAAAGTTATGACTTTTATGTCAAAGCAATTTGTTCTTCTGATGAAGAAAGTGGATGGTCTAACCCGATAACCTTATCAGCAGTAGGTGGAGGTCCCGTTGTAGGTGATGGATATATGAATGCTAATATTAACGGTGTTCAGTATAACCAAATGAAACCTTTCTTCTATCCGATAAATGGTGGTTCATTTGCATTTATCAATGAATTATATTATGGTCCAGATGCACTTCAAATTCAAGGAAATTCAGCTCCTTTAGATCCACAAGCAATGTCTCGTTATGAAATAAATCTAGTAATTCCAAGAGATTTATGGGTTCCTGGTACATATGTTTTAGATCATAATACAAATTTGCAGTCAGAAGAGCCAATAACTACTTGTTTAGTAAGTTTAATTTTGCCTATAGAAGGAGATTATATTGCTTTAAATGAAATAGGTACAATTACAATTACAGAATTTAACTTTGCAACAAAACGTATTAAAGGAACTTTTTCATTTTCTTATATAGCCGCAAGTGTTGAAGATGATACTGAAGCGGGACCATTTCAAGTAACAAACGGAGTTTTTGATTTTCCGTTTGATCCTGAAGATGATATTGAATAATTTAAATACTTAAAACTTAATCCGCTGAAAAGCGGATTTTTTTTGTGGCATAAAGATTGACTTTAAAAATAGAAGTCAACTAATAAAATTTTATTAATTATTGATTACCAGTAAAATAAACATCAAGAATATAATAAATTTGTATAACTTATGTTTTCGTTTAATGACAAAATGACTTAAATACTATATGTCGAATCAAAAAATAATTACCATTGACAACTTGTCACTACAAGAATTCGATTCTGAAGCCGAATTAATTCCATTATTGACGCCAGAAGACGAAGAGGAAATGAACAATGAAGAACTTCCTAACGACTTGCCTATATTGCCTCTACGAAATACGGTTTTGTTTCCTGGAGTTGTAATTCCAATTACAGCAGGTCGCGATAAATCAATTAAATTGATCAATGATGCCAATGCAGGGAATAAAATCATCGGTGTTGTTTCTCAGAAAAACGAAGAAGACGAAGACCCAACTTTCAATGACATCAATACGGTTGGTACTGTTGCAAGAATTTTACGTGTACTTAAAATGCCCGATGGAAACATTACGGTAATTCTTCAAGGAAAAAAACGCTTTGAAATTGATACCGTTACGACAGAAATTCCATACATTAAAGCTACAATTAAAGAAGTTCCGGAAAAACGTCCTAAAAAAGGAGAAAAAGAATTCAGTGCCATTATCGATTCGCTGAAGGAATTGGCAACCCAGATAATTCAGGAAAGTCCAAACATTCCAACTGAAGCTACATTTGCCATCAAGAACATTGAAAGCCAATCGTTCTTGGTGAATTTTGTTTCTTCCAACATGAATCTGACGGTTAAAGAAAAACAAGATTTACTTGCTATTAATGATTTAAAAGATAGAGCTTTAGCAACACTTCGTTTTATGAATTTGGAGTTGCAGAAGCTCGAATTAAAAAACGATATCCAATCCAAAGTTCGTTTTGATTTGGACCAGCAACAGCGGGAGTATTTCCTGCATCAGCAAATAAAAACCATTCAGGAAGAACTTGGTGGCGTTTCTCAAGAAGAAGAAATCGAAGAGATGCGTCAGAAAGCCAAAACCAAAAAATGGGACGAGAAAACATTAAAGCATTTTGAAAAGGAATTATCAAAAATGCAACGAATGAATCCTCAAGCTCCTGATTTTGGCATCCAACGAAATTATCTTGAATTGTTTTTGGAATTGCCTTGGAATCATTTTTCAAAAGATAAATTTGATTTAAAGCACGCCCAGAAAGTTTTAGATCGCGATCATTTTGGTTTAGAAGATGTAAAAAAGCGAATGATCGAACATCTTGCCGTTTTAAAATTGCGTAACGATATGAAATCACCAATCCTTTGCTTGACAGGACCTCCGGGAGTTGGAAAAACGTCTATTGGAAAATCGGTTGCCGAAGCTTTGGGTAGGGAATACGTTCGTATTTCATTAGGTGGTTTGCGTGACGAAGCGGAAATTCGTGGACATAGAAAAACCTATATTGGTGCGATGCCGGGAAGAATCATCCAAAGTTTGAAAAAAGCAGGAACATCAAATCCTGTTTTTGTTTTGGATGAGATAGATAAATTATCAAGCAGTCACAATGGAGATCCATCATCAGCTTTGCTGGAAGTTTTAGACCCAGAACAAAACAAGGAATTTTATGATAATTTCCTTGAAATGGGGTATGATTTATCAAAAGTGATGTTTATCGCGACTTCTAACAATATGTCAACCATTCAACCTGCATTGAGGGATAGGATGGAAGTCATCAAAATGTCAGGCTATACTATCGAAGAAAAAGTCGAAATCGCACGAAAACATTTACTTCCAAAACAATTAAAAGAACACGGATTAACTACAAAGCAATTGGTTATCGGAAAAAAACAATTGGAACAAATTGTTGAAGGTTACACCCGTGAATCCGGTGTGAGAGGATTAGAAAACAAGATTGCACAAGTAATCCGTAATGCAGCAAAATCGGTTGCAATGGAAGAAGAATACAACATAAAACTTACTGATGAAGACATTATAAAAGTGCTTGGTGTTCCAAGAATGCAACGTGATAAATCCGAAAGTAATGATGTTGCCGGTGTTGTAACAGGATTGGCTTGGACCAGTGTTGGGGGCGATATTTTATTCATAGAATCCTTAATTTCCAAAGGAAAAGGAAGCTTGACCATGACTGGGAATTTAGGAACGGTGATGAAGGAATCAACAACAATTGCATTGGAATACATCAAAGCAAATGCTGAAAAATTGGGTGTTGACCCTGAAGTCTTGACAAAATACAACGTTCACATTCACGTTCCAGAAGGAGCAACTCCAAAAGACGGACCAAGTGCTGGAATAGCAATGTTAACTTCTCTTGTTTCTGTTTTCAAACAAAAAAGAATCAAGAAAAACCTTGCCATGACTGGAGAAATCACCTTGAGAGGGAAAGTACTTCCTGTTGGAGGAATAAAAGAAAAAATCCTTGCAGCAAAAAGGGCCAACATCAAGGAAATCATCCTTTGTCACGAAAACAAGCGTGACATTGACGAAATAAAGCCCGAATACCTTGAAGGTTTGACATTTCACTATGTAAAAGAAATGAGCGAAGTTTTAGCAATAGCCATTACTGACCAAAATGCAAAAAACGCAAAAATTTTAAATTAAATGATCGAAAGATCGAAAGATATTTCAGTTACAAACAAAATCTGTGCAATCTGTGTTTAAAAATAAGTATCAAAAAAGTTTAATCCTAACCGATTAAACTTTTTTGTTATTATTCAACTTTAGCATTAATTTTTTAATTACTAATTTTTAATTTTTAATTGCAACTAAAAAAAATAATATCTTCGCATTTCCGTTATAGGATAAGTAAATTGGTAAATCCTCATATGTTTAAAAAAATATCTGTTGCTGTTCTCATACTTTTTTGTACTGTAAGTTACAGTCAGATAGGTGGTAAATCAGTTTACCAGTTTTTAAATCTCATTACTTCGCCACGACAAGCCGCTTTGGGTGGAAAAATCCTAACCATCTACGATTACGATGTCAATCAGGCCATGTACAATCCGGCAACCATCAATGCCGAAATGGACAATCATCTTTCCATGAACTACGGAAGTCTGTTTGGTGAAGTGACCTACGGAACTGCCAATTATGCTTACACTTATGACCGACATCTGCAAACTTTTCACGCAGGAGTAAACTACGTCAACTACGGAAATTTTGAAGGCTATGACGAAAACGGAAATTATACATCCGACTTTACAGGAAGCGAAACCGCACTTTCATTCGGATATGCGTTCAACGTTCCGCATACGGATGTCTATCTTGGAGCAAACGCAAAGTTGATTTCCTCAACTCTAGAAAGCTATAATTCCTTTGGTGGTGCAATAGATTTAGGTGCTTTATATGTAGATGATTACAACGATATCAACATTGCTTTTGCCATCCGAAACATCGGGACACAATTCACAACTTACGCAGGAACGCGCGAAAACTTGCCACTCGAAATCATGGCCGGAATTTCGCAAGAACTTGAGCACGTTCCTTTGAGATGGCATCTAACGTTAGAGAATCTTCAACAATGGAACATCGCCTTTTCAAACCCAGCCCGAGCCGAAGGCAATATCGACGGAGGTCAAACCGAAGAAAAAGTTTCCTTTTTCAACAACGCCTTGCGACACGTCATCCTTGGAGCCGAACTTTTCCCCGAAAAAGCCTTCAACCTCAGATTGGGTTATAATTTCAGAAGAGGCGAGGAACTCCGAATTCTCGACCAGCGAAATTTCTCCGGAATATCAGTCGGTTTCGGACTTCGTTTCAACAAAATAAAATTCGATTATTCCTATTCACGCTATACTTTGGCAGGAAACACAAGCCTTTTCGGACTCACAATTAACTTTCAAGATTAATTTTTGGGCGTGCCACCATTTTAAAAAAGGCAAATTCAGTTTGTCCATAGCCTTTTTAAAAATGCTGTCGGGCTTTCCGTTCCCAATCTTTTTCTTTTTTTTTAAGAAAAAAAGAAAAAGGATTTCCACTTCAATCCCTCACGCAAAAAAAGAAGATATGAAATAATTTTAATTATGGAAAACAATAAAGGAGTTTGATGTCATCTCCCTCCTTTACTTTTGCTTTAACAGTTTTCTTTATTTCTTCTATCTTTTTTTCATTTTTTACTTTTTTATTCATTTTTTATAAAATAATGAAACCAGCCATAAGCAGAAGCTTTACAATGAAGATAAAATCTTTTCGGCTAATATTTACCTCAAAATCACATCTCATGTTAATGTAAGTTTTCTTACTCATTAAATAGAATTTAAATTAAACAATAAAAAGCTAATGTAGATTAACTACATTATTTTATTATCTTTATTTGCAAGTGTAGTTATATACCCATTCTGTAATAGTTTCTGGTACTACATTACTATTAAAACGCAGTGAATTACCTTCTGACTCAATCGCGCCATCAGAGTCATAGATATAATATTCAAGAATATCAGCCGTTTTTTTATCGCAATAAAAGACTAGATACTGAATTTGATGTCCTTGATATTTTAATAATGATTTTCCATTTTTTGCATTTATTTTTTTATGTGGATATTCAGTTTTTAACCAAATCTTCCAGATGTTATTTGTTATGTCAAAATCTACAATATTAATATAATATTTAGTACCATCTTTGCTTGTGGCAATTTCTTCAAACGATTCTTGAGAATAAGATGTGATTGAGATAAATAGAAAACTAAAAAGATATAAGAATTTCATTTTTGTAATTATAATATTTTATTCAAATATAAAATATTTTTAACAAAAATAAGGATAATAAAATTTGTTAAAGATGTTTATTAATGAATGCAATGCTGTAATGAAAATCTATTATTTTAATTAAACTTTATTTTATCTTTGCGACTTAGTGCCTTCGTGGCAAATATAAATATGAAAAAAATCACCATCGCCATCGACGGATTTTCCTCCACAGGAAAAAGCACCTTAGCCAAACAATTGGCCAAACATTTAGGATATGTTTACGTAGATACTGGAGCAATGTACCGTGCAGTTGCTTATTTTGCAATGGATAACGGTTACATCAACGAGGAATCTTTCGACAAAGAAACCTTGATAAATGCCTTGCCAGATATCAATCTAAAATTTCAATTCAATCCTGAATTAGGTTTTGCCGAAATGTTTTTGAATGAAGTAAACGTCGAAAAGGAAATCCGAACCATCGAAGTTTCAAAATTCGTAAGCCGTGTAGCCGAAGTTTCAGAAGTCCGTGCCAAATTAGTCGAACAGCAACAGCAAATGGGCAAAGACAAAGCCATTGTAATGGATGGTCGCGATATTGGAACCGTAGTTTTTCCTGATGCCGAACTTAAAATATTCATGACTGCAAGTGCCGAAACACGAGCTCAAAGGCGTTTTGACGAACTTCAAGCAAAAGGCGATGACGTTTCGTATGAAGAAGTGCTGAAAAACGTTCAAGAACGTGATTATATTGATTCCCACAGAGAAGACTCACCTCTAGTTATTGCAGATGACGCCATCGAAATAGACAATTCCTACCTTACAAGAGAAGAACAATTTACCGCTGTTTTGGAACTTATAGAAGAAGTTACGAAAACGGTGTAAATTTTTGTTTATCTCATTTTTAATAGTAGATTTACGGGCTGTAAAATTTTCAAAACACAAACTGATTTATGGGAATTAAATTTAGATTAACATTGATGAGCTTTCTTCAATTTTTTGTTTGGGGAGCTTGGCTTATCACGATTGCAAATTACTGGTTTGGTACAAAACAATGGGGTGGGGCCGAGTTCGGAGCCATCTTTTCAACGCTTGGTTTGTCGTCTATATTTATGCCAGCTTTAACAGGAATCATTGCCGATAGATGGGTGAATGCGGAAAAATTATACGGGATTTTGCACGTTTTAGGAGGTTTAGCTTTAGCCTATATCCCAATGGTGACCGACCCAACCACTTTCTTTTGGGTTATTTTTATAGCCATGATTTTTTATATGCCAACGATTTCCTTGTCTAATTCGATAGCCTATACCATACTGAAAAACAATCAATTTGATGTTGTGAAGGTTTTTCCTCCAATTAGGGTTTGGGGAACAGTTGGTTTTATTGTAGCCATGTGGATTACCAACCTTACAGGAAATAAGGCTTCTGCCAATCAATTTTATATTGCTGCAATTGCAGCAGTTGCGTTAGGGATTTATGCTTTTTCTTTGCCAAAATGTCCACCACAAAAGCTGACTAAAAAGGATGCCTCATTAGTAGAATCTCTGGGTTTAGATGCTTTTAAATTATTTGGAACCTATAAAGTAGCCTTGTTTTTTATCTTCTCGATGTTTCTAGGTGGAGCTTTACAATTGACCAATATGTATGGTGATGTTTTTTTATCAGATTTTGAAAAAGTTCCTGAATATGCCGATTCTTTCGTTGTAAAATATTCAACTATAATAATGTCGATTTCTCAAATTTCTGAAACCTTGTTTATCCTTGCAATTCCATTTTTCTTGAAACGTTTCGGAATCAAGATGGTGATGCTTTTCAGTATGTTAGCTTGGGTATTGCGTTTTGGCTTCTTTGCTTATGGAGATCCACAGGAAGGTTTATGGATGATTATTGTTTCCTGTATTGTTTACGGAATGGCATTTGACTTCTTTAATATTTCGGGATCACTTTTTGTAGAAACGACAACAGATTCTAAAATCCGTTCATCAGCTCAAGGTTTGTTTATGATGATGACCAATGGTTTTGGAGCGGTTTTGGGAAGTTTTGTTAGCGGTTATGTAATTGCAAAATATTTTACTGATGCTAATGGCACGAAGGATTGGCACAACATCTGGCTTTCGTTTGCGGTTTATGCTTTAATTGTGGCTGTTGCTTTTGCGGTTTTGTTTAAACACAAACACAATCCAGAAGAAGTTGAAAACGTGATGCATTAATTTAAGTACCAAGATCTTCGGAAAAATGTGTAATTATGAGTGAAATACAGTTCAAGATTCAACAAGAATTTAGAGATAAACAAGAAAAATATGTTTACTATCTAATTGCACTATCGGTATCAGCAATCGGATTTTCAATACATAAAACAGAAAACCACAGTTTAGCTTATTCTCAGATTCCACTTGCTCTAGCAGTCATGTGTTGGAGTGTAAGTATAATTTGTGGCTTAAAATTTTTAAAGTACGTTATTAGTAATTTGTATGCAAACAATGACTATTATGAAATTACAAAAGGTAGACACCCTAGTATTGGAAATGATCAAGATTTGATAAAACGTGGTATTGAAAGTTTTCATGAAGCTATGAAAGTAAATAGCAAAGCAATGAAAAGGTATTTTAAATTTAATCAATACTTATTTTATTTTGGAATTATTTTATTTATAGTTTGGCATATAATCGAAATGTACTTAAAACAGAAATAATTAATATTTCCAGCTACTAATAGCCTTTAACGATTTAAATCCCAGAAATAATGATAAAATATAAATTCTTACTTGTATTATTAATCGGAATTTCTGGATTTTCGCAAACTAAAGTTATTTACAATAAAAGTGTTGAAGCGTATCAAAACAAGGACTATGCTTTGTTTTTGAAACTGACCCAGCAATTGGACAGTATCCGGCCAGCACATCCAACATTTACTTATAATTTAGCCTCAGCTTTTGCCTTGAATGGGAAAAGTACTGAAGCTTTTTCTGTTTTAAAGCAGATGATTTTGGCCAATAATACCGTTGCTTTTGAAGAGGAACCTGATTTTGAAGCTTTGAGAAATTCAGAAGGTTTCCAATTTATAAAAGAGTTGAAAGCTTCGCAAAATAAAACCATTGCACAATCTAAATTTAAAGTTAGCCTTTCGGAAAAGGATTTGCATCCCGAAAGTGTTTTTTATGTTTCGAATAAAAAACTTTGGTTGGCTTCGAGTATTCGGAATAAGAAAATTGTTTCGTTTGATGTGGCTTCAGGAAAATGCATTGATTGGTTTGTTGATGTGAAGTATTCGGTTTTTGCAATGAAAGCGGATGCGAAGGAAGAGTTTTTATGGGTGGCGACTTCAGCAATTCCAGAAATGAATGGTTTTAGCAAGGAAATGGAAGGTAAGAATGAGATTTTAAAAATTGAGATTGCTACAAAAAAGATAGTACAGCGCTTTTCGGTTGAAGGAAACCACGTTTTTGGCGATTTGATTGTGGGAAAAAATAATGAGGTTTATGTTTCGGATAGTGCAGAACCTTTGGTTTATAAAATATCTAACGATAAAATTTCGGTTTGGAAGGATTTTCGAAATGAGGCTTTTAATTTGCAAGGAATTACTTTTGATGAAAATCAGACGAAATTATTTATTGCCGATTATTTGAAGGGAATTGTAATGATTGATCTGAAAAGCAAAAGCCATTCCTGGTTGAAGTTCCCTGAAAATGCTACGAAAAAAGGAATTGATGGTTTGGTTTTTTATAAAAATTCGTTGATTGCGATTCACAATGGCGTTACTCCAATTCGGATTGTACACTATAAATTAAATAAAGAAAATGACAAAATTCTAGATTTTGTTGTTTTAGACCATAATAGAAATGAATTCAACGAGCCAGCTTTGGCAAGTGTTTTGGAGAATAAAGTATACTTTTTTGCCAATTCTCCTTGGAAGCTATATGACAAGAATTTTGTTTTGGATACACCTAAACTTGAAGCTCCAAAGTTGTTTGAACTTTCGTTGGAATAACCCGAATTGTTGGGTAGCCCTGAAAGGGCGACACAAATTAGCATAGGGTGAAACCCTGTGAATTATGAAATCAAAAGGTTGTCAGGTTCCAGCCCTGAAAGGGCGAAACATTATAGGCAAAGCTGAGTCCAAAAGATTAATAGGAGCCTAAAGTTTTTTATCTAGCCCAGACTGGAGGGAAAATCCTTTTTTGTTTTTCCTTTAAAAACAAAAAAGATTTGGAAGGAAGGCTGGAGAATGGATTATTTTCGGACCAAGTGTCTTGCTCCTAAAAATCTAAACTATAATATTTTGCAGATTTAAAATTTATTATTACTTTTGCACACCTTTTGGCGGGAGGCGTTTCCATTAGGTATCAAATATTTAAGTAAAACAACTTCTGTTTTTTTCTTATCGCACCATGAAACGCAAGAAAATACAGAATACAAATTTTTATCAGAACAAATGTCTGAACAATTAAAATCACAAGAAGAGTTTTTAGCTAATTTTAACTGGCACAATTTCCAAGAAGGTATTGATGCAGTTGATGAGAAAAACTTGTTAGAATTTGAAGAATTAGTAGCTAAAACTTTTATAGCAACTGATCAGGAAGAAGTAGTGGAAGGTGTTGTTGTAAGAATTACTGACAGAGATGCTATCGTTGATATCAACGCTAAATCTGAGGGAGTTATTTCTTTGAACGAATTCCGTTACAACCCGAACTTGAAAGTGGGTGACAAAGTAGAAGTATTGATTGACATCCGTGAGGATAAAACAGGTCAGTTGGTTCTTTCTCACAGAAAAGCTCGTACTATCAAGGCTTGGGATAGAGTTATCTCTGCTAACGAAACAGGTGAAATCGTTAATGGTTTTGTGAAATGCAGAACTAAAGGTGGTATGATCGTTGACGTTTTTGGTATTGAAGCTTTCTTGCCAGGATCTCAAATTGATGTTAAGCCAATTAGAGATTATGATGTTTACGTAAACAAAATGATGGAATTCAAAGTTGTGAAAATTAACCACGAATTTAAAAACGTTGTTGTTTCTCACAAAGCGCTTATCGAAGCGGATATTGAAGTACAGAAAAAAGAAATCATCGGTCAATTGCAAAAAGGACAAGTATTAGAAGGTGTTGTTAAAAACATTACTTCTTATGGTGTGTTTATTGACTTAGGTGGTGTTGATGGATTGATTCACATTACTGACCTTTCTTGGTCAAGAATCAACCACCCAAGTGAAGTTCTTGAATTAGACCAAAAATTGAATGTTGTTATCCTTGATTTCGATGATGAGAAAACAAGAATCCAATTAGGTTTGAAACAATTGAACGCTCACCCATGGGATGCTTTGAGTGCTGACTTGAAAGTTGGTGACAAAGTGAAAGGTAAAGTAGTTGTAATCGCTGATTACGGTGCATTTATCGAAGTTGCTGAAGGTGTTGAAGGTTTGATCCACGTTTCTGAAATGTCTTGGTCTACTCACTTGAGAAGTGCTCAAGATTTCGTAAAAGTTGGTGATGAAGTAGAAGCTGTAATCTTGACTCTTGATAGAGATGACCGTAAAATGTCATTGGGTATCAAACAAATGACTCAAGATCCATGGACTGATATCACTTCTAAATACCCAGTTGGTTCTAAACACACAGGTATCGTTAGAAACTTTACAAACTTTGGAATTTTCGTAGAATTAGAAGAAGGTATCGACGGATTGATTTACATCTCTGACTTATCTTGGACTAAGAAAATCAAACATCCATCTGAATTTGTAAATGTTGGTGAAAAACTTGACGTTGTAGTATTAGAATTAGATGTTGACGGACGTAAATTATCTTTAGGTCACAAACAAACTACTGCTAATCCTTGGGACAAACATGAAGATGCTTTCGCTGTTGGAACGATCCACACAGGTGAAATCTCTGAAATCGTTGACAAAGGAGCTACTGTAGAATTTGGAGAAGATGTTGTTGCTTTTATACCTACTCGTCACCTTGAAAAAGAAGACGGTAAGAAATTGAAAAAAGGTGACTCAGCTGAATTCAAAGTTATCGAGTTCAACAAAGAATTCAAAAGAGTTGTAGCTTCTCACACAGCTATCTTCCGTGAAGAAGAAGAGAAAAATGTGAAAGCTCAAACTGAGAATAACAATAATTCATCATCCAACAACAATGCTTCTGCATCTACATTAGGAGATAATAATGATATTCTTGCTGAATTGAAAGCTAAAATGGAAAAAGGAGGAAACTAATCTTTCTTAATCTGAATATAGAAAGCCTCGTAGAAATACGGGGCTTTTTGCATTTTATATTTTATAAGATGAAATTAATACAATTCAGAGCTTCAATAAAAAATATAAAACCATTAATCATTAAGTGACAACTGACCGCTTAATGAAACTTAATACCTAATGGTTCCAAAAAAAATAGTTTGCAAAAAAAATGACCTGAATTGCTTCAAGTCATTTGGTGTTTTTATAGAGGAAAAATTTATCTCAAAACAGCTCCTAATTCTGTTTCAAAGCTTTTCTGCAATTTGCCCATTATCTTATCAATCTGAACATCTGTTAATGTTTTAGTAGCATCTTGAATGGTGAAACTTACTGCATAAGACTTTTTGCCTTCCGGCAGATTGTTTCCTTGATAAACATCGAAAAGGTTGATGCCTTTCAATAATCCTTTTTCAGATTGTCTTGCGATATTATAAATAGCATCAAATTGAACGCTATCATCTACCAAAAGTGCCAAGTCACGACGAACTTCAGGATATTTTGGAATCTCTGTAAATTTTATTTTATTTGAAATCAATTTTAAAATTCTATTCCAATCAAAATCAGCATAGAAAACTTCCTGTTTGATGTCGAATTCTTTTGCTATTGATTTTTTGATGGTACCGAATTCAACAATCGTTTCATTTCCTAAAACTACTGCAACACCTTCAGCAAAAACATCTGATGCTACAGGCTTGTTTTGCGTTTTTTCGATTCCTAATCTGGAAAGGATTGCATTTACATATCCTTTGAATAAGAAGAAATCAGAAGTTTTTTGAGGGTTTGTATTTGTCCAACTTTCAGCTAACCTATTTCCAGTAATGAATAATGTCAAATGTTTGTGTTCTTCATATCCAGAAGGAAATTTATGGTAGGATTTTCCAAATTCGAATAATTTCAAATCAGCATTTCTTCTGTTGATGTTAAAAGAGATGGCTTCCAAACCCGAAAACAATAACGATTGTCGCATTGCTGATAGATCCTTGCTCAACGGATTCAACATCATCACATTGAAATCAGCATTCAATTTCTCCGACAATTCCACATAATCTGGAGTTGTTAGTGAATTGGCCATCATTTCATTGAAACCAACTGAAGTCAATTGATTGGCAACAATATTCTGAACCTTGTAATCTTCAGTTCGTGGAGAATTTGAAACAGAAGCATTAAATTTCTTTGAAAAATTAATGTTGTTGTATCCATAAACTCTCAAGATTTCCTCGATAACATCAATTTCTCTCTGAACGTCAACTCGGTAAGCTGGAATCGTAAGTCCCAAACCAACATCAGAAACACTATTAATTTTGATATCAAGCGAGGCCAAAATCTTTTTTATAGTTTCCTTTGGTAATTCCTGGCCGATGATTTTAGCAGTTTTATTGAAATTCAGAACCACTGAAAAATCTTCTAATTTCTTCGGATAAATATCTACTACATCCGAAGTGATCTCGCCACCGGCAACTTCCAAGATCAAAATAGCAGCTCTTTTCAAAGCATATTCTGTAATCGTTGGATCAATTCCTCTTTCAAAACGGAAAGAAGCATCGGTGCTCAAAGTATGTCTTTTTGCTGTTTTTCTGATGGTAACTGGATTAAAATAAGCACTTTCTAAAAAGATGGAACTTGTAGTTTCGGTAACACCAGAGTTTTTTCCGCCGAAGACACCTGCAAAACACATTGGTCCGTTTTCATCGCAAATCATCAAATCTTCTTCGTGCAATGTTCTTTCTACATCGTCAAGAGTTGTGAACTTGGTTCCGGCTTCAACCGTTTTTACAATTACTTTGTTTCCTTTTATTTTTGATGCATCGAAGGCGTGAAGTGGCTGTCCTAATTCGTGTAAAACGTAATTAGTAACGTCTACGATATTATTTTTTGGTGTCAAACCAATTGCCTTCAATCGGTTTTGCAACCATTCTGGCGAAGGTTTTACGGTAATATTTGAAATGGTAACACCACAATATCTTGGAGCTAATTTCGAATCTTGAACCGAAACGTCCATTTTCAAGGTTCTTTTATCAATTCTGAAATTAGAAACGGAAGGTGTGATTAATTCCGTCGTAATGTTTTTCTGCAACAATCCGGCTCTCAAATCCCTTGCAACTCCCATGTGGCTCATTGCATCGGCACGATTTGGTGTCAAGCCGATTTCAAAAACTTCGTCATTTTCGATATTAAAAACTTTTGAAACAGGAGTTCCAGACTTTAATGTTTCATCTAAAACCATAATCCCGTCATGACTTGTTCCTAGACCTAATTCGTCTTCTGCACAAATCATTCCGTGGCTTTCCTGATCCCGGATTTTTCCTTTTTTGATTACAAATGAATTACCGTCTTTATCGTATAAAGTCGTTCCGATTGTTGCAACTGGCACTTTTTGTCCGGCATCAACATTACTAGCTCCACAAACAATCTGAACTGGAACACCATCGCCTAAATCTACTGTTGTTACTTTCAATCGGTCGGCATTTGGATGTTGAACACAGGTCAAAACGTGGCCAACGACAATTCCTTCCAATCCGCCTTTTACAGATTGATATTTTTCTACAGCTTCAACTTCCAGACCTAAATCAGTCAGTAAAGCAGCTGTTTCTTCAGAATTCCAGTCGGTTTTAATGAATTGTTTTAACCAGTTATAGGATATTTTCATGTGTCAATTTTAATAAGGATGCAAATATAGTCAATGTTTGGCGAGGTTCAAAGTCGGAAAAGGTCAAAGTTTTCCTTGTTTTATGAACTATTTATATCAATTCCTCAACATGTCTTTTGATGTTTTCAGAAATTTTTCTTGTAGGCAAATCGTTTTCATCATCTCCGAAAGGATCTTCAATTTCTTCGGCAATCAATTCCAAACTCGCCAAGACATAAAAGATGAAAACCACGACGGGAACCACATAATACCCAAGGCTGAAGGCATATCCGAAAGGAAGTGTCATTACATAAAAGAAAACAAACTTTTTGATGAATGCACTATAAGAATAGGGGATGGGAGTATTCTTGATTCTTTCGCAAGCACCACAAATATCGGTAAACGACATAAATTCATTATTCAAAACAATCAGTTGATCTCCTGAAATTTTTCCTTGGAGGTGCAATTCATTCATTTTTTCGAAGATTAATTTGGCAACCTGATTGGGTTTGTGCTTTTGATGGTCAATTTTTAAATCAAGATTATCAAAAAGTTGCTTTCCAGTATCGCTATCGTGCAAGTGAATGTGCAAAACCGAGGCATAATTGGGAATCATTTTACGAAAAAAGGCCTTGTCGTTTTCATCTTTTAGCATCACATCCAGTTTGATGGCGAAATTTCTACTGTTATTGACCAAAGCTCCCCATAATTTCCGACCTTCCCACCAACGATCGTAAGCGGTATTGGTTCTAAAAACAAGCAATAACGAAATCACGAAACCCAGCATTCCGTGCATTATCGTAATATTTTTGATGTAATTGGTGTCGGATAATTGCCAATATTCAACTTCTAGATAACCTACACTTCCCGCATAAATTCCGATGGCAAGCATTATGGGGATTAGTTTTCTGAAGGTATCAGCTTTGTGAAAACGAAAAATAAAAGTAAACCAATCTTTAGTATTGTACGAAACCATCTAACTTATAATTTTGCTCAAATTTAATTGAAAAATCGATTTGTACAACTATTGAAATGTTAGATTTCCTGCTAATTCTTTCAAGGCAATTTCAGAAATCTTGGCTTGAAACTGGGCATTGCTGTTTCTCACTTTTGCATTGATGTAGTTGATTTGAGCTGTTCGGAATTCTAATGTAGTGGTTGTAATGGTTCCGATCCTGAATTTTTCGAAGGTAATATCCATATTTTGCTTGGCTATTTCTTCGTTTTTAGCTTCGAGTTTGCTTAACTGCAAATTGGTCATATAGGTTTGATAAGCAGTGGATAGTTGTGTTTCTAAAGCCAATTTTTGCTGATCTATCAAGATTTGAGAATTTTCGATCTGAAGTTTTGCAATTCGTTCGTTTCGGTTTTGTAAACCTCCGTTAAAAATGTTCATCGTAGCATTTATACCATACACAAAACCTCTTCCAGAAGATTGAGTGATAAATCCCAGTGAAGCTTCGGAACGAGTGAAATTATAGCCTGAACTAATATTTACAATCGGATATCTGTCACCTTTAATTTGTTTTAATTCCAATTCTGCAATTCGTTTGTTGATGACTTGAGCTTGCAATTGAGGATTTTGTTTTTCCGCCAGAATCATCAAATCGGGGAGGAGTAAGTTTTCATCTATTTGAACTTCTTCAATCACTTTGAAATCAATATTTGGGTCTCTTGCCAAAATCTGGTTCAATAAAATTTTTGTATTGGCATACAATTCTTTTTGTCTTAAAAATGCTGTGGTATCTGTATTCAAATCGACTTCGGCATTCAAAACTTCAAGTTTGGAGGCTTTTCCAATTTTGTACCGATTGGTTGCCGTTGTAATTCGAACATTCGAGATGATAATAGTTGTATCTAATGCTACCAATTGTTGCTGTTGCTGTACAATATCATAGTAGGTTGTAATGACATCGCTGATTTTGGTAAGAATGGTCAGTTTTAATTCGGCATCGCCTAATTTTTCCAATTCTTTCAATTGATTGTGTCGGGCAAACATTCGCATACCATCAAAAACAGTCCAGTTTAAAGCAACTCCATACGTAAGATTGAGATTTCGTGCATTGTCGAGCTCTCTTTCTGTTCCGTCCAATTGGGTTTGTTTAGTATCCAAAACGCTATTGTTATTGGTAACGTTTGCACTTAAATTTGGTAGAATTCCAGCATTTGCCAAACTCAAATTTTGCTGGTCGATTTTTAAATCATTGGATGCTATTTTGATTTCGAAATTGTTTTCGAGGGCAATTTTTACGGCATCTTCGACCGTGAGAACCTCCTGTGCTTTTGTACTTAAGACGGAAAGAAACAGGGATGCAACACTAAAAAAGATTTTATAGTGCATTGAATTATTCATTTTCATATTCTTTTATATTGTCAAATTCTGGTCGGTGTTTTCTCTCTCTCGACCACATAGAATAAACGGCTGGAATGACAAATAAGGTCAAAATCAACGAAAACATTGTTCCTCCAACAATCACAACACCCATACCAACTCTGCTTGTAGAAGCCGCTCCAAGTGACATCGCAATTGGCAAGGCTCCCAAGGCAATGGTTAAACTTGTCATCAAAATAGGACGAAGCCTAGATTCCGAAGCTTCCATGATAGCTTCCATTTTTGATTTTCCTTGTTCGCGAAGCTGATTGGCAAATTCTACAATCAAGATTCCGTTTTTGGTTACCAAACCAATTAGCATGATGGTTCCAATTTGACTAAAAATATTCCAAGTTTGTCCAAAAAGCCACAACGAAAATAATGCTCCAGCAACTGCCATCGGAACTGTCAGAATAATAATAAAAGGATCGATAAAACTTTCAAATTGTGCGGCAAGAATCAAGAAAATAAGCAGTAAAGCAAGCCCAAATGCAAAAGACGTATTGGAACTACTTTCAACAAAATCTCGGGATTCTCCACCTAAATCCGTAGTAAAGCTTTCGTCAAGAACTTTTTCTTTTACACGTTCCATTGCTTCAATTCCGTCGCTGATGCTTTTTCCGGGAGCTAAACCTGCCGAAACTGTAGCCGACATATAACGGTTGTTGTGGTACAATTGTGGCGGACTACTTTGTTCTTCAACACTTACCAAATTGTCCAATTGAATCAAATCGTCGTTCGTATTTCGGACAAACATCGAAGTTAAATCCATTGGAGCATCACGGTCTTTCTTGTCAAATTGACCCATAACTTGATATTGCTTACCGTTCATCATGAAATATCCGAAACGCTGTCCACTCAATGCAAGTTGCAAAGTTTGGGCAATATCCATAACAGAAACCCCTAAACTTTGAGCCTTTTCACGGTCAATCGTTACATAAATTTCTGGTTTATTAAACTTTAGGTTAACATCTGTGATAGAGAATGTTGGGTCATTGCCAACTTCATCCATAAACTCTGGAATCTTTTCTTGTAGTTTTTCAAAATTTGGAGCTTGAATGATATATTGAATTGGTAATCCTCCACGTCGGTTTACAGCAATAGTTGGGGTTTCTGAAACAGAGGTCTTGGCTTCGGAAAATTGTTTGGTCCATTTGGTCAGATTGTCGGCAATTTCCTTTTGAGAACGTTCTCTGTCACCAGGTTCCACCAATGCAATTCTCGCCCGACCACTGTTTACAGACGATGACCCAAATCCTGGCGAAGTGATGATCAGGCTTACTTTCTTTTCTGGAATAGAATCATTTATAAGTTCGCTTAATTCTGTCATGAAACGATCCATATAATCATAAGAAGCACCTTCGGGTGCTGTAACATTTACTCCAATAAAACTTCGATCATCATAAGGTGCGGTTTCTTTTTGCAAAGTGCTAAAAAACAAAACAATCAATCCGATACATACGATAAGAATCGGAAAACTCAACCATTTACGTTTCATAAATCTGCCTAAAGATTCGGCATAACCTGAATTCAATTTCAAGAAATAAGGCTCACTCCAATTGTAGAATTTTGATTTTTTCTGTTCGCCACCTTTCATCAAATAGGCATTTAACATTGGAGTCAACGTCAAGGATACAAAAGCCGAAATTAAAACTGCAGCACCAATGACGACGCCAAATTCCCTAAACAATCGGCCAACGAAACCTTCCAAGAAAATTACGGGTAAAAATACAGCAGCCAGTGTTATCGAAATAGAAATTACAGCAAAGAAAATTTCGTTAGAACCTTTGATTGCCGCTTCAATTGGCGACATTCCTTCTTCAACTTTCTTGAAAATATTTTCCGTTACCACGATTCCATCATCTACAACCAATCCTGTCGCCAAAACAATCGCCAAAAGCGTCAATACATTTATGGAAAAACCAAAAAGCCACATGATAAAGAATGTTGCAATCAAAGAAACGGGGATGTCAACCAATGGACGGAAGGCAATCGCCCAATTTCTAAAGAATAAATAGATTACTAAAACTACAAGGATAATAGCAATTAATAGTGTTTCGGCTACTTCGATTACTGCTCTTTTTACAAAAACGGTGTTATCGATTGCGATATTCAGTTTGAAATCCTTCGGTAAATCTTTTTTAAGCTGTTCATATTGAATGTAAAATGCATCGGCAATTTCTAGGTAATTGGTTCCTGGTTGCGGAATAATTGCCATACCCACCATCGGCTGACCTGAATCGCTCAATTTGGTTTCGAGATTTTCGGCTTCCAATGATGCTTTTCCGATATCGCTCAAGCGGATGACTTTTTCACCTTCGGCACGAATGATAATATTGTTAAACTCTTCCTCTGTAGAAAGATTTCCTAATGTTTTAACGGTCAATTCCGTATTCGCTCCTGTCAATTTTCCTGATGGGAGTTCCACATTTTGAGCATTCAAAGCGGTTCTAACATCTGAAACCGTTACGCCATAAGAAGCCAATCTAACAGGATCAATCCACAAACGCATGGCATATTTTCGTTGTCCCCAAATTTGAACGCTACTTACACCTGGAATCGTCTGAAGCCGTTGTGCAATTACATTATCGGCATAATCGGAAAGTTCCAAAACATTCTTTTTATCACTCTGAACGGTCATGGTAATAATTGGATCGGAATCGGCATCGGCTTTAGAAACAACTGGTGGAGCATCGATATCTTGTGGCAAACTTCTGATGGCCTGAGAAACTTTGTCACGAACGTCATTAGCAGCAGCCTCAAGGTCTTTGTCCAAATTAAATTCGACCGTGATGTTGCTCGAACCTTGATTGGAAGAAGAAGTAATGTTCCGAATTCCGTCAATTTGGTTGATGGCTTTTTCGAGAGGTTCGGTAATTTGCGATTCAATAATATCGGCATTTGCACCAGAATAGGTTGTTCTCACCGAAATTTGTGCGGGATCAATCGATGGAAATTCACGGATTCCTAAATAGGTGTAACCAATAATCCCAAACAAAATCAGGGAAACATTCATTACAATTGTAAGAACCGGTCTTTTTATACTTAAAGTAGATAAACTCATTGAATTTTAGATTTTAGATTTCAGATTTAGGATTTATCCAAAAATGAATATCTATTTTTGAAGTTTTACTTTTACAGGGCTTCCGTCTTTTAGGGTCATTACACCAGAAGTAAGCACAGTATCTCCAGCTTTCAAACCAGATGTGATTAAAATATCTTTGTCGGTTCGAGCTCCAGTTTCTACGATTATTTCTTTGGCTTGACCATTTTCTACCACAAAAATCTTCTTTCCGTTTTGAATCGGGATCAAGGCTTCGGTAGGAACGAGTAGGGCATCTGTTCGTTTTTCAAGTGGAAGCGTCACATTTGCAAAAGTTCCTGGTAATAATTTTCCTTCATAATTTTGAGCAATTGCTCGAAGTTTCAAGGTTCTGGTTGCCACTTCAATTTCAGGTTCGATGGCATAAATTTTGGCTGTAAAAACTTCTTTTGAACCTGCTACTGTAAACGAAAGAGTATTATTGACTTTCATTTGAGAAGCATATTTTTCAGGAATTGAAAAGGTGATTTTAAGTTGGTTTGTATTGACAAGCTTTGCAATCAAAGTAGTTGGAGTAACATAAGTTCCTTGTGAAATATAGCGTAATCCTATTTTTCCAGAAAATGGAGCTCGAACAGTTGCCTTTGCCAATTGGGCTTGAATCAGCTGAGCTTGTGCTTTCGCAGATAAAAAATCGGCACTTGCAATGTCGTATTCTTCCTGACTAATCGCTTCTTTTTGCAACAGTAATTTGGCCCTTCTTTCATTTTCTGAAGATAAATTTTGGGCTGTTTTGACTTGTGCCAATTGTGCACGAAGTTCCATATCGTTTACTTTAAAAAGAATCTGTCCTTTTGTAACTGAACTTCCTTCCTTAAAATTGATGCTTTCTACAATTCCCGAAACTTCACTTCTAATATCAATTTGTTCATTGGCTTCAAGCGAACCTGAAAGCGAAAGATTATCGGCAAATTCTTGGGGTTTCAAGACTTTTCCGCTTACATTTATAGGTTGCTTTTTGCCTCCTCCGTTGTTTTCGTTTTTTGCCTTTTCACTTTTATTTTCTGAAATTCTGTAAGCGACAAAGGCTCCAATGCCTAAAATAAGCAAAGTATAAACGATGTATTTTATTTTCATAATGTTATAAAAGAAGGGGTACTATTTAGTTTTCAACAAAACTAATGGTTCTTGACCGTACTCTTTTTGAAGTTAATTTTATTTTAACAGTTGTAGTGTGTTAAATTTTTAACTAAATAAAATCTAACTGATGTAATTCCAGATGTTTTTCTTTTTTGAAAGCTCGATGAATACTTTTCGCAAAGTTTGATGTTCTGGTTTTTCCATTGGAGCATCGTCTTTAAGGATTTTCATGGCGTGATGTCTTGCCAATTGTAAAATGTCCTTATCTCTAACAATGTCAGCTATTTGAAGGTTTAAAACGCCACTTTGTTGAGTTCCCATCAAATCGCCAGGACCGCGAAGTTTTAAATCTACTTCGGCAATTTCGAAACCATCATTGGTTCTAACCATCGTTTCCATTCGGATTTTGCTGTCGTTGGAAAGTTTGTGCGAGGTCATCATGATGCAATAACTTTGTTCGGCTCCACGACCAACACGCCCACGAAGCTGATGGAGTTGTGAAAGTCCAAAACGTTCGGCACTTTCAATAATCATCACACTTGCATTTGGAATGTTCACGCCAACTTCAATAACGGTTGTCGCCACCATAATTTGGGTTTTACCTTTAGAAAAGCGTTCCATTTCGGCATCCTTGTCAGCAGGTTTCATCTTTCCGTGAACGATGGAAATCGCATATTCGGGCAACGGAAAATCCCTAGAAATACTTTCATAACCGTCCATCAAGTCTTTGTAATCCATTTTTTCAGATTCTTGAATCAACGGATAAACAATATAAATCTGTCGGCCTTTTGCAATTTCATCCTTGATAAATTTCCAAACTTTCAATCGGTTGGAATCAAATCTATGAACGGTTTGAATTGGTTTTCGACCAGGAGGTAATTCATCAATAACAGAAATGTCCAAATCGCCATACAAACTCATCGCCAAAGTTCTTGGAATTGGCGTTGCCGTCATCACTAAAATATGAGGCGGAATGTCATTTTTCTTCCAAAGTTTAGACCTTTGTTCTACACCAAAACGGTGCTGTTCATCAATTACGGCAAGACCAAGGTTGTTAAATTGTACTTTATCCTCAAGTAAAGCATGTGTTCCGATAAGGATATGTAAAGTTCCATTTTCCAGCTCTTCATGAATTATTTTTCTATCTGCTATTTTAGTCGAACCTGTTAGTATTTTTATATTGATGTCTAAATTTTCGGCTAGTTCTGTAAGTCCTTTAAAATGCTGATTGGCTAGAATTTCAGTTGGAGCCATCAAGCAAGCTTGGAAGCCATTATCCAAGGCGAGAAGCATACTCATCAACGCCACAATTGTTTTTCCAGAACCAACATCTCCTTGAAGCAAACGGTTCATTTGGGCATTGCTTCCCATATCATTTCGGATTTCCTTGATCACTCTTTTTTGAGCATTTGTCAATTCAAAAGGCAAATGATTCTTAAAGAAATTATTGAAATTTTCGCCCACTTTATCAAAAGGATGTCCTTTGATTTTATGTTTCCGAATTAGGTTTTTCGTAATCAATTGCAATTGAATGAAAAATAATTCTTCAAACTTCAATCTAAATTGGGCTCTTGCCAAAAGATCGGCACTTTTTGGAAAATGAATGTTGAATAAGGCCACATTTTTCGGAATCAACTTTAATTCATTTACCAAATAATCAGGCAAAGTCTCGCTGAATAAAGCTTGGGTTTCTAGAAACAGTTGTTGCATCATTTTATTGATGGCTCGATTGCTTATTCCTCTGTTTGTTAGAGTTTCTGTCGATGGATAAACGGGTTGCATTGCCGAACGAAGACTTTGTTCGTGTTCCGAAAGTAGTTCGATTTCAGGATGTGCCATGTTGAACAAACCGTTGAAAGAAGTGCATTTTCCGAAAATCACAATCACAACATTTAGTTTCAAGCTTTCGCGAATCCATTTATGACCTTGAAACCAAACTAGTTCTATTTGTCCGGTATCATCTACAAAAGTAGCTACAAGGCGTTTTCCTCGTTTTTGCTCGACAGTTTTGATGTTGATGATTTTTCCAATAATCTGAACTTCGGCATTGTTGTTTTGAAGTTCATTGATTTTATAATACCGTGTTCTATCAATATATCTATTTGGAAATAAATTGATTAAGTCCTGGTATTTGTGAATCCCCAGTTCCTTTCGAAGCAGTTCGCCACGATTCGGGCCGACACCTTTAAGGTATTCGATTGGAGTTTGGAGGAGATTATTGGACATTTGGTTAATTTTGAAATTTGAAAATTCGGTAATTTGATAATGATGTTTATCGGAAAATTAAACCATAATAATCTTTAAATTTTTGAATTTTTAAATCTTTTAATTATTACAGCGAAGATAGTTTTTAATTGGGAAATTTTAAAATGGATTTTTTTAGAACCATTAAGAGATTAAGGTTCATTAAGTCTTAATTTTCTTAATCTCTTAATGGTTTGATTTTTTTTTATGATATATTTGAAAATCTAAAAAACAAAAAATGACAACTCATCTTGCATTACTTCGTGGCATCAATGTTTCGGGACATAATATGATCAAAATGGAAGCATTGAAGACCACTTTGGAAGCCATTGGTTTTCAAAATGTAACCACTTATATCCAATCGGGAAATGTTTTTGTGGATACCGATGAAGAAAATGCTCCAAAAGTTGGTTTTCTTATCAAGCAGGAAATTTTCAAGGTTTTCGGACACGAAGTTCCTGTAATTGTTATTGCAAAAGAGGATTTGACAGCCTGTTTCAAAAACAATCCTTTCTTGAAGGAAAAAGAAGCTGATTCTAAAAAACTGTATGTTTCTTTTGTTTCAATTGCATTGAAAAAAGAAAGTATCAACGATCTAAAAATGAGTCAGTTTAAGCCTGACGAAGTTGCAATTGATGAAAATCGAATTTTCATCAAATATGCCGTTGGAGCAGGAAAAACGCGATTTGACCAAAAATATATAGAAAAGAAATTGAACGTTACGGCAACCATTCGGAATTGGAATACCGTTACGCAACTCTTGAAAATGTTTGAAGAACGATAATCGATTCAACTTAAAAATCTCACTTTTCAAGTCATTAAAATATTCTAAAAAAGGACGAAGATTTTTACAAAGCTTTGTAACTTTGAAGTTCAGATTTATTTTATGATGAAGCAACTTCTTTTTTTTATACTTTTTTCCCCTAGTTTTCTTTTTTCGCAACAAATTAAATATGTTGATTTTAAAACAGTTGACGCCATAATTTCTGTAAATCCTATTGAGAAATCAGTTTCGGGGTCTGTCAATTATACTTTTGAAGTGCTTTCGAAAATTGATACTATTCGGATTGATGCCAAGAACATGAATTTTGAAAAAATAAAAATCAATAATAAAATCTGCAACTTTAAGAATTCAACGAAAGAATTATTGCTTTTTGAAGGTTTCAAGAAGGGAGAAAACACAGTAAGTTTCAACTATAAAGCGACTCCAAAACAAACCATGTATTTCGTTGGAGAAGGGGAGAACATGCAAATTTGGACACAAGGTCAAGGAAAATACACGAGTCATTGGTTTCCCAGTTTTGATGATATGAATGAGAAAGTCATCTTTAATATGACAATTATTTCGGATAAAAAATATGAAGTTGTTTCAAATGGTTTGTATAGTCCAATTGATAATCGCACAGGAAATCAATTTTCATTTAATAGTAATGGAACCGACAAAGTGAGCTTTTTTTCGATGAAAAAACCGATGAGCTCTTATTTACTAATGCTTGCCATCGGAAAATTCGAAAAACAAACCCTCACTTCAGCTTCAGGAACTCCGTTGGAAAATTACATTTCTCCCGAAGATGTTTCGAAATTTGAACCTACATACAGATACACCAAACAAATTTTTGATTTCTTCGAAAAGGAAATTGGCGTAAATTATCCATGGGAAATCTACCGTCAGATTCCAGCAAAGGATTTCTTGTATGGCGGAATGGAAAACACGACTTCGACGATATTTTCGCAATATTATGTAGTAGATGAAACAGGCTTCAACGACCTGACTTATATCAATGTAAATGCCCACGAATTGGCCCATCAATGGTTTGGTGACATGATTACGGCAACTTCCGGAAAGCATCATTGGCTTCAGGAAGGTTTTGCTACTTATTATGCACTTTTGGCAGAGAAGGAACTTTTTGGCGAAGACCATTTTAATTGGGAAATGTATGAAATTGCCGAACGGCTTCAACAGGCTTCCAAAACGGATACAATACCGATTTTGAATGAAAAGGCGAGTTCTTTGAGTTTTTATCAAAAAGGTGCTTGGGCTTTGCATGTTTTACGTGAAAACGTCGGACATAAAGATTTTCAAAAAGCTGTAAAAAATTATCTCAAAAAATATGGATTCAAAAATGTAAATACGGACGATTTTTTATCTGAAATTAATAAAGTTTCAAAATATGACACAAAGAAATTCCAACAGGTTTGGTTGGAAAGTCCTGTTTTTCAAGTAAAAGAAGCGATGGCGATTTTAAATAAAAATAAATTTATCCAAAAGTATTTTGAAGTTTCGGAATTGAAAGATGTGCCGTTTGCTGAAAAAAGAAATCAAATCGAAATACTCTTAAAATCGGATGTTTTTTATCCTATAAAAGAAGAAATCATTTATCAATTACAGGATTTGTCTTATGAAGAAAAAGCCGACTTCTTGAAGATTGCAATGCAAACAAAAGACTTCAAGACTCGGCAAGCTATCGCAAAAACGATGCGAAAAGTTCCGGTAGATTTTAAAGCCGAATATGAAACGCTTTTAGACGACGATTCCTATATCACAAAGGAAATTGCAATGAATGTTTATTTCTCTGAATTTCCAGAAAATCAAAAATGGTTGTTGGATAAGACGAAAACTTGGGTGGGTTTCAACGATAAAAATCTTCGTGTTCTTTGGTTGACACTTGCTTTGAGAGCGAAAGATTATCAGCAAGAAAGCAAGGTACAGTTTTATGAAGAATTGTTGCAGTATGCTTCGCCAAATTACGAAAGCACACTCCGTCAAAACGCCCTGACAAAGCTTTTATATTTGGATAAAAACGACATCAATCCCATGAAATTTTTAGTGAATGGATTGGTAAGCCACAGATGGCAATTCTCCAAATATGCCAGGGATAACATCCGAGCTTTGTTGAAAAGTGACAGACATAGAACTTATTTTGCTTCAATCATTCCTGAACTTCCCGAGAACGAACAATTTCAGTTGAACCGATTGCTAAACGAAAAAATATGAGAGCATTAGTCATTTCTGGAGGTGGAAGTAAAGGGGCTTTTGCAGGTGGTGTTGCCCAATATTTGATGCAGGAAAAAAAGCATCAATACGATTTGTTGTTGGGAACTTCAACGGGAAGTTTGCTGATTCCGCACTTGGCTTTGGGAAATATCGACAAGATTTATGACATTTATACGAATGTCAATATGGAAAAAATTTTCAGTGTTAATCCGTTTGTGATCAAGCAAAAAAATGAAGTTGATATTGTTACCATCAACCACTTTAATGTAATCAAGCAGTTTTTTAAAGGCAAGCGTACTTTCGGCGAAAGCCAGAATTTAAAGAAATACATCAAGCAGAATTTTTCTTTATCGGAATTCAACCAACTGAAATCTTCGAATTGCAATATTGTCATCACGGTTACAAATTTGTCCAAGAATACTGTTGAATATAAGTGCATCCGTGACTTTGAATACGATGAATTTTGCGATTGGATTTGGATTTCCTGCAACTATATTCCGTTTATGAGCTTGGTTACCAAAAACGAATGCGAATATGGGGATGGTGGATTTTCGAGCTTGGTTCCAATTCGCGAAGCGATAAAACGTGGAGCGACCGAAATTGATGTTATTGTTCTAGAAACTGAAACCCAAACTGCACCGCGAATTATCGGAAAAAATCCATTTTCTTTAATGCTTGATTTATTTCAGGTACTACTTGATCAAGTTGAAAAAAGTGATATTACCATCGGAAAATTGGCTGCCAAAAATAAGGATGTAAAATTAAACCTCTATTATACTCCAATAAAACTAACAGATAACGCATTGATTTTCAATAAAAAGCAAATGAGAAATTGGTGGCATGATGGTTATGAATATGCTCAAAACAAGAGTGAAGTGATGAGCGAAAACAAGCTACCATAATTCACTAACCTCATTTTTGATATACGCCAAAGCGGCATTGCTTGGAACTTCTTTATCAAATAAATCCTTCAAAATCACTTCCCTCAAATCGTTTGCATCTTTAACGGTTTCAAGTGTAGAAGCCTTTCTAATCATTTGAATTGTAGCGTTTTTTGCAGTCGAAATATAATTCCAACATGCGTTTGAAATGTAAATCTGTTGCGTCAAATTGTGTTCAAATTCCTGTTCGATTTGTGCAATCACATAATTGGCATAATCGTTTTTATCATTCGAAATTGGAGCAACCCGAATCAATAATTTCGATGGATTGATGCGTTCCAAAAACAACGACAATCTTTCGTAAGCCTGCAAACGCAAAGGCAAAGCGTCTTTTTGAGCCTCTTTCTGCAACAACCATCTTCGGGTATTTTGCTGGTCCTTGAAGTAAGAATTGAATAAAAAATAGGCAACACCTCCAGTGATTATGGCAGGTAAAGTATAGCTCAACAACTCGATGATTTTTGTAGTATCCATTTTATTTTTTCATTGATAACGCAAAAATATACTTTTAGTTGATATAAGTCCTATAGCTTTCTCGTTTTTATTAGCCACAGATTCACAGATAAAAAAAAGATTTTTAAAATCTGTGAATCTGTGGCTAATTTTAAAATGCTAAATAAACCAAATCGCATTTGCAATAACGGTAGAGTAATAGTAATTTTGAGCAAATTAAAATCAGCATGCAAAAATACATCAGCCAGCTTAATGACGCACAGCAAGAACCCGTTCTGCACAAGGACGGACCAATGATAATAATAGCTGGTGCAGGTTCAGGAAAAACGAGGGTTTTAACCATCAGGATTGCCTATTTGATGAGTTTGGGAGTAGATGCCTTCAATATTTTGGCATTGACCTTTACCAACAAAGCGGCCCGAGAAATGAAGAAACGTATTTCGGATATCGTCGGTTCAACCGAAGCCAAAAACCTTTGGATGGGAACATTTCACTCCGTTTTTGCTCGAATTCTTCGTTCGGAAGCCGATAAATTAGGGTATCCTTCCAACTTCACGATTTACGATACGCAGGACAGTGTCCGATTAATTTCGGCCATCATCAAGGAAATGCAACTCGACCGAGACATCTATAAGCCAAAACAAGTTCTCGGCAGAATTTCTTCTTATAAAAACAGCCTAATCACAGTGAAAGCCTACTTCAACAATCCAGAATTGCAGGAAGCCGATGCAATGTCAAAAAAACCGCGTATTGGCGATATTTATCAGCAATATGTTGAACGTTGCTTTAAATCTGGAGCGATGGATTTTGATGATTTGCTGTTGAAAACCAATGAATTATTGTCAAGATTTCCTGAAGTTTTAGCCAAATACCAAGATCGTTTTCGTTATATCATGGTCGATGAGTACCAAGATACCAACCATTCCCAGTATTTGATTGTTAGGGCTTTATCGGACAGGTTTCAAAATATTTGCGTCGTAGGAGATGATGCCCAAAGTATTTATGCTTTCCGTGGTGCTAACATCAACAACATCTTGAATTTTCAGAAGGATTATGAAGGAGTAAAAACCTATCGTTTGGAGCAAAATTACCGTTCTACAAAAAATATTGTGGAAGCGGCCAATTCCATCATTGATAAAAATAAGACCAAGCTTGACAAGGTAGTTTGGACAGCCAATGATTTCGGACCAAAAGTAAAAGTACACCGTAGTATGACGGATGGCGAGGAAGGCCGTTTTGTAGCTTCTACGATTTGGGAACAGAAAATGCAAAACCAGCTTGGAAACGGACAATTTGCTATTTTGTATCGAACAAATGCACAATCCAGAGCGATGGAGGATGCCTTGCGAAAACGTGATATTCCGTACCGAATTTATGGAGGATTGTCCTTCTATCAAAGGAAAGAAATCAAGGACGTTTTGTGCTATTTGCGATTGGTTATCAATCCGAAAGATGAGGAAGCGTTGATTCGTGTCATCAATTATCCCGCTCGTGGAATTGGCGATACAACGGTTGAAAAATTGACCATCGCGGCCAATCATTACAAGCGTTCGATTTTTGAAGTGATGCAGAACATCGACAGAATCGATTTGAAGTTAAATGCCGGAACAAAGGCAAAATTGCAGGATTTTGTAACGATGATCCAAAGTTTTCAGGTGATCAATGAAAATCAGGATGCCTTTTATTTGGCCGACCACGTCACCAAGAAAACCGGATTGATTCAGGAATTAAAGAAAGATGCCACTCCTGAAGGAATTGCGAAAATTGAAAATATTGAGGAACTGCTGAACGGTATAAAGGATTTTATTGAAGGTCAAAGAGAAATTGATGGAGCAAGAGGAGCTTTGGCTGAATTTATGGAAGATGTAGCCTTGGCGACTGATTTGGATAAAGATACAGGCGATGACGACCGTGTGGCCTTGATGACGATTCACTTGGCAAAAGGACTTGAATTTCCTTATGTTTTTGTAGTCGGGATGGAAGAAGATTTGTTTCCGAGTGCTATGTCAATGAGTACGAGAAGCGAATTGGAAGAAGAACGCCGTTTGTTTTATGTGGCCTTGACAAGAGCCGAACATCAAGCCTATCTTACGTATGCCCAATCCCGTTACCGTTGGGGAAAACTGACGGATAGTGAACCTTCACGCTTTATCAACGAAATTGAAGGCCAGTATTTGGAATATCTTTCTCCAGAAGAAACCAATTACCGTTATAAACCGATGATTGACAGTGATATTTTTGGCGATGTCGATAAATCGAAATTACGTCAGATGAAACCTGTTGGTGGAACTCCACCGAAACATATAACAGGCAACGAACCAAAACCAGATTTAAATATCCGAAAACTGAAGCCTCTTTCTGCACCAACAAAAACAGGTGCCAATCTATTTGACAGTGGTTTGACTCCAGGAAATATAGTGATGCACGAACGTTTTGGAAAAGGGGAAGTGGTGAATATCGAAGGAGCTGGAGCTGATAAAAAAGCAGAAATCAAATTTGAGATTGGCGGGATTAAGAAATTGCTATTGCGTTTTGCGAAGTTGGATGTGATTGGGTAAAATCCAATTACCCTTAACCCATTGGGTGTAATTCGGTTTAAGACGTTTTTTGTCATTCCGACGAAGGAGGAATCTCCATTAGGAGCTCCATATTGCAGAGTTTCCTCCTTCGTCGGAATGACAAGTTTGGGTAAATTGCCTACTTTTTCTAAAATAATTAGCAAAAAAGTAATTACACCCAACGGGTTATCCTTAATTATTTAGTTAAGTAAAACTTTGCGTCTTTGTGACTTTGCGAGAGAACATTACCACGCAAAGTCGCAAAGAAAAATTTATATTATTCCCTATTCCCAACCCACTTTTTAACCTCACTCTTATAAGTCTCCCCAATAGGAGTCGAACCCAATGCGTGATAGATCATATTCCCATCAATAGACTTAATTTTATCCAATTGGATGATATATGATTTATGGATTCGCATAAAATCCTTTACAGGAAGCTTGTTGATGAAATCTTTCAGATTATCCAATACAATCAGGCGTTCGTTTTGAAGATGGATTCGGATGTAATCGCTTAATCCTTCGATAAAATATATCTCCTCTGGATTGATTTTGACTTGTTTTCCATCCACTTTTACAAACAAATAGCTGGAAGTTTCTTTTGCTTCCAAAGTGACAAAATCGGTAAATTTTGTCACGGCTTTATGGAATTTATCGAATGTTATAGGTTTCAACAAATAATCTACAACCCTGTAATCATAGCTTTCCAAGGCATAATTTGCATAAGCAGTTGTCACGATAAAATAGTTATCCTTGTTGAACATTTGCATCAATTGGATTCCAGACAGTTCAGGCATTTGTATATCGATAAAAATCAAATCAAGGGTTTGTTTTTGTAGCAATTCTATCACTTCAAAAACATCAGTTGTAGCCAAAACGACCTCTAACTGTAAGAGTTTATCGGCATAATTTTTTAAGAGTTCAACTGCCAGAGGTTCATCGTCGAGTATGATGCATTTTATTTTTTTCATTATAATTCTATTTCAAGATGACTTTTAAAAATCACTCCGTCGTTTATAATTTCAAGCTTATGTTGATTCGGAAAATAATGTTCCAATCTTTTCCTCAAATTCGAAAGACCAATTCCTGAATGGGCATCTTTCAATTTGTTGTTTATCTTATTTTCAACCTCAATGATGAGCTTTTTTTCATCCGATTCAATCGAAAAAACAACTGGATTATTTTCATCATCTAAAATCCCATGCTTGATGCAATTTTCTATAAAAGGCAAAAGCAAATAGGGTGGAAGCATCTGATTTTCATTTTCGATTTCCGTCAAAAGTTGAATGTGGATTTGTTTTATATTTCGAATCCGTTCCAAATCGATAAAGCTTTCGATGTATTTGATTTCGCTTCCAATTGGAATCAGTTCTTTCTGTGTTTCATAGGTGGTGAAACGCATAATTTCACTCAATTTTTCAATGGCAGGCAATGCTTTTTCGGATTTTATAAATACCATAGAATAAATGTTATTCAAAGTATTAAAAATAAAATGCGGATTAATTTGCGACTTTAAAAACTGAATCTCCGCCTTTTTCTTTTCTTCATTCAAAACCACTTCTTTCTGCAAGGTTCGAATAAAATTGATGACAATCCACATAATTGTACTGGCGATAATAGGGATTGAAGCCCAATGTAAATTATCAAAAATGTAATATTGAATTGTAGTTCCTTCAAAATAGTTTCCGGTTCCAAACAAATGCAGAAATAAAACTTCTTCGAGCAAATACCGAAGTGCAATAAAATAGGTAAAAATCAAAATCATACCGATTAGAAATTTACTTAACATTTTAATATCGATAAACTTTTTTAGTATGTACAAATAATTTAGATAAAATGTAGAAATAGTTATAAACAAGTAACTTATGGAAAAAAGCGTTACTTCATCAAAACCAAAAACAAATTTTTTTTCGGGTTGAAGTTTTATAAAATAGCCGAATATAAAAATCAGCCAATAAATGACATGGACAATGATTTCTTTTTGTCTAGAAAATAGCTTCATAGGGGGGATTTTCGTTTTGGTAAAGGTACGGGTGCATTTTTTGAAACCAAAAAGTGTTGACCGATAATTATGGGGTGTTCATCGAAAAGATTCGATTTAAAATTGGGAAAGATTGGAGTTTTGTATCAAATATTTAAAACTAAAAATTATGAACAAGTTATTCTTATTCCTTCAATTGCTAATCGTTTCGCAACTTCAAGCACAGCAAAAACCGCTTTACAACGATAAATTTCCTGATGCTGTTCAGGTATTAAATTTTGGAACTTTCCATATGGGCTATACTCCGGATGCAAACACGGTTGAATTTGATGAACACAACAAAAAAAACCAGGAAGATGTTCATGAAATTGCTAAAATGATTGCCAAATTCAAACCTACAATAATCATCGTTGAAGATGTTCCGGAGAACAATCATTTGGTTCAAAAAGCGTATCAGGACTACCTCAATAATCCGAAAATGAAGTTTGAGCATCCTTCTGAAATTGAACTTTTGGCTTTTGAACTTGGAAGATTAAGCAAGGCAACCCGAATCTATGGCATCGACCACCAGATGGGATATAACTATATGATTGGCAGTCAGGTAAAAGGAAAGGTGAATGACGACAGTTATGAAAAATACTTTGCAATGGTTGAAAGAGAAGAAAAAAAACTGAACTATGACAATCTTTCGTTGTTGGATAAATTAAAAGTGACCAATCATCCTCAATATCTTGATTTTCTGTTGAATGTGAATGCTGATATTTTGACCTATGTTTCTACAGAAGGAAATTTTGAAGGTGCCGATGAAGCCACAAAATATTACCATAGAAACATCCGAATGTTTTCAAATCTCAACCAAATTGAATTGAAAACCGACGATCGGGTTTTTATACTTATGGGTGCTAGTCATACGGCTTTTTTCAATGATTTTATGAAGAGAAGTCCACGATATAAGTTGGTTGATCCGTTTTTGTATTTGAAATAAAAGCCTAAATAATCCTACTATTTCTGTAATTTTGCGTAACTTGAATTAAAATTTCAGAAAAAGATGGCCCAGTTTATAAAAATATACGAAGATAAACCCAGCGAATCGGCAATTGCTAAGGTCGTGAAGGTTCTAAAAGATGGCGGTTTGGTGATTTATCCAACAGATACGGTTTATGGTTTAGGTTGCGATATTACAAATTCGAGAGCTTTGGAACGTATTGCAAAAATAAAAGGCATCAAATTGGAAAAGGCAAACTTCTCGTTTGTGTGTTCCGATTTGAGTAACCTTTCGGATTATGTGAAACAGATTGACACGAGTACTTTTAAGTTGTTGAAAAGAGCTTTGCCTGGAGCTTATACTTTTATTTTACCGGGAAATAATAATCTTCCGAAGGAATTCAAGAAGAAAACCACGGTCGGAATTCGTGTTCCAGATAATTCAATAGCGTTGGAAATTGTACGTCAGCTCGGAAATCCAATCGTATCGACATCTATTTATGATGAAGATGATGTGATTGAATATACAACCGATCCGGAGTTGATTTTCGAGAAATGGCAGAACCTTGTAGATTTGGTGATTGATGGCGGATATGGTGATAACCAACCTTCAACCATCATTGATTTATCGGGTCACGAGCCGGTTTTGGTTAGGGAAGGTAAGGGCGATATTACCATTATTGATTTTTAAGCTTTTCCATTTTTAAAATATTGTAGCCACAGATTCACAGATATGATTTTTTTTCTGTGGATCTGTGGCTAATTTTTTATCTAAACCTGCAATTCAAACAACAGCACTTGATTTTTTAATCTTTCTACAAGTAAAGACATCATCCTTTTGTTTAAGGAAGATGAATTTTCGATGTAGCGTGAGTATTCGTCAATCGTAAACAATCCTATCACAATTCCTTTTAATGAATTTCTGAATTTGATGTCACGTTGAATGGAATTTTCGATGAATTGCAATTTTTTTTCTACACTGAAATGATAGAAATCGGTTTTGCTTTTGGCTATATAATTTCTAAAAACATCCAGAAACAAATCATTTTGAAGTTTTAAAATAGGGCGGAGGGTTTCATTTTGAAAAAATTCTTCGGCTGAAGATTGACTGTTGATGGTTCCAAGCATTTCCCCTCTAAATTCTCTGATAAATTGGTCTCTTGTACTCATTTTCTTTTAAAATTACGAAAAAAAAAGTAGCCTGTTTTTTATTCTTATAATAGTTATTAAGAAATTAATTAACCGTTTGTCTAAGTTCAAATCCATTAAGTTCTGTAAATGTTAAAGAAAATAAAATTATCACATTGGTAATGTTTAAAAGTTAAAACTGATTATTCTCTAATATATATTGAGCTTAAAGAGTGTTTTGAACCAATTATATTAAGATATTACAAAAAATTAACACAGATAACTTTTTCAATTTTAGACTTTTTTCTAACTTTAGGTATATAAATTGATTTTTGCCCCACAAAAATCTCAAAAAACCTACTTATGAAAAACATTACCTTTTATCACCTAAGGGCATATATTGCCATAGGTTTATTTTTCCTCTATCATTTTTCTTTTGGCCAGACTTCTTCTGTCTTCAATGATGATTTTTCAACACCAAATGCAACAAATTATACGATTGCAAACGGACCAGTTTCCAGCTCAACGGTTTGGAACATGACAAGAAGTGGTGCCGATTTTGGATCAGCAATTGGTAATGGATTATTATATTTAACCAATGATGGAAGTAGTGGTTCTAATGCCAATGGATGGGTATTAGCATCCACCTCTTCAGCTAATTTCACTTCTCCATATGCAACTACTTTGGCAAATAATCCAGGACCGGTAACCTGGACATTCAATATGCGGCAAAGCAGAACCAATCCAGGCGGATTTATTGCGTCTGCTTTTGGTACTTTTGCTTTCGGAACTGCTTTTATATTAGCCGGTACGAATGGAACAACAAACGTTACAGGAACAGGCTATGCCATAATTTTAGGAAATTCGGGAAGTACCGATCCAATCCGATTGGTAAGGTATAACTCAGGTTTAAGAACTCATACCGTTTTATTATCTTCATCTACTGCGGGATTGACTGATTTTGGAACACAATATTTGAGTATTAGAGTAGTGTATACACCAAGCACAAATACTTGGCAACTTTTTGTCAGAAATGATGGAACTACTGCTTTTGCCGATCCAAATACAGGAACCTTGACTGCTCAATCGAGTGTTGTGAATAACACTTATACCACTACTTCTCTACCATTATTAGGAGGCTATTTCAACGGATCAACAACTGCTGGTCAGACTTCGTTTTTCGATAATGTCCGTGTAACCGTTGGAGTGCCTTTCATCACTTCAATCGCTCCAACTTCGAGGATTGCAGGAACAGGAAGTTTTACTTTGACAGTTAATGGTCAAAATTTTTCGAATTCAAGCATAATACGATGGAACGGAAACAACAGGACTACTACCTATGTTTCTCCCACACAATTAACAACTGTTATTCCAGCATCTGATGTTTTAACCTCCGGAACAGCATCTATCACGGTTGCAAATGGAACTACAATTTCAAACACTCAAATTTTTACAATTGATCCGGCTGGAGTGCCTAATTTGACAACTTCTACCTCAGTGTTAAGTCTCGCCAATTCCGTTATAGGAACTGCTTCGGCATCGTCCTCCTATACAATCAATGGTGCCAGCCTAACTGCAGATCCGGTAATCACAGCTCCAACTAATTTTGAAATTTCATTAAACAATACTAACTTTTTCCCTTCTCTGACACTGCCTAGAACGGGCAATACTATTACAGGACAACCTCTTACAATTTATGTAAGAACAACTTCCTCTGCACCAGTGGGGATTTATAATGTTGTGGTAAATAATACAGCTACTGGAGCTACTACCAAAACCGTAAATGTTACTGCCACGGTTTTAAATGCTCAACCAACAACTTTATCATCGGCAATTAGCTTTTCAGGTATAACTTCTACAAGTTTTACAGCAAATTGGACAAGCGGTAATGGAGCAAGAAGATTGTTACTAGTGCGTCAAGGTAGTGCCGTGAATGCTTTTCCAATTGATGGACAGGGTTACACAGCTTCCGCACAATTTGGTTCAGGATCTGAAATAGGAACTGGGAATTTTGTAGTTTATTCAGGAACAGGAAACAATGCTACGGTTACAGGATTGTCACCCTCAACCAATTATCATGTTTCCGTTGTGGAATATAATGGTAGTGGCGGATTAGAAAATTATACTGCAACAGGTCTTTCAGGAAATACGACCACTTTGGCAACACCAGTCGGATGGCAGATTTATGCCTCCAATACAGTCAATACAATCACTTTCGATGCAACTGTTGATGGAGTCAACAATGATGTTTTTCAAGGAGATGGTGTAGCACCTTTAGCAGAAGTAGGACAATTGAGTTCTCGGGCATGGGCATTTACCGGATTTAGTGATGGAGCTGTTGCTTTTAATGGAACAAGTCCTGAAGACAGCGATTATGATCAGGGAACTTCCACAGGAGGTGTGACTGAAACTGGTTTGTATGCTTTTGAAACCTCTCCAAATAATTTTGCCCTCGGTATTCAATCGGGTTCAGGCGATTTTACTCCCGGAACAATCACTTTGAGATTGCAGAATAGAACAGGAACAACCATGACTTCTCTGAATGTGGGATATAAAGTTTATATCTATAATGATCAAGCTTCTTCAACAAATTTTAATTTGAGCTATTCTGCCAATAATTCAAGCTACACTGCTGCAACAACCCTCAATACAACTTCGCCAACTACAGCAGATGATACGCCTGGTTGGAAAGCCTATTATCGAGTAACTACAATTACTGGAATAAGCATTGCTTCTGGAGGTGACTACTATTTGAGATGGGAAAGTGCCACTGCATCTGGAAGTGCCGAATTTGATGAATTTGCTTTGGATGATATTTCAGTAGTTGCAAATCCAACCTCCATTTTTGTACCGTTTAGTGGTACAGCCGAAAGTTTTGTCTTGAGCGGAAACGCTACACAATCGTCCGATTTGGAAGTGGTTGGAAACATTACCTTCAATGGCGGAAAATTAGGAATCGGCTCTCATACTTTAACTTCAACGGGAACCATAACCAACACCATTGCAGGAGGGATCAGGGGAAGTGCTTCGAGCAATCTTGTCATTAATGGAGCAACAAACAAAACATTAAGCTTTGATCAGACAACCGTTGGAACTACAAATTTGCTGAACAATCTGACCATTTCTACAACAGCTAACAACACTACAACTGTAGGAAATGCTGTTGCCATAAACGGAGCATTGAATATTGCTACAGATCAGACTATGAATATGGGAACCAATGCCTTGACAGGGAGTTTGACAATACCTACCATCAATGGAACACTTCAAACCAGCAACACCAGTGCTGTGCCGTTGCCAACAGGAAAAACCTGGTCAGGAACAGGAACGGTACATTACAATGCTGCTTCTAGTCCACAAACGGTTGTTGCTGGAACCTATAATGCACTAACTGTTTCTTCAACTGGTGGAGCAGTAGCTGGTGGTACTTTGACGGTTAATGGAACGCTAAATCTTCCAACTGCCAATCCTTCTGCAACTTTGGGAAGCCTCTCGATGGGAAGCTTTCAATTGCTGATGGGGGGAAATGCAACTAACACAGGTATTGGAGATGTTACGGGAGATGTTATTCGAAATAACATTGTTTCAAATGTGCTCTATACTTTTGGGCATAAGGATACCTCAATCATTTTTCCAAATATAGGAACATTACCAACCTCAATGGGATTGAGGATTCAAATTGGAGTTGCGGTATCTTGGCGTCCTACACCTATATTAAGAAAATATGATTTCATCCAATCGGGAGGAAGCGGAACAAAGGCCATCATAAAAGCTCATTATTTGGATTCCGAACTAAACGGTAATAATGAAAATGCATTAGTAGATTGGGCTTATATTGTTCCAACAACAACAACATTAGAACAAGGAAGATCCAATTACAATACCACAGAAAATTGGGTAGAATTAACCAACGTGAATGTAGGTGTGTTTTTTCAACCTACATTCGGACAGGTAGAATTAACCCTCGACGAATATGAAGCTGCAACTTTAACCTGGAATGGATCTGTTAGTGATTCTTGGAGTACGGCTGGAAATTGGACACCAAATGCAATCCCTTCCAACATTACTACAATTTATATTCCCGATGCAAGTACAACGCCAAATGATCCGATTATAAACGCTATTACAGCAATTGGGAAGGTAAATATTAACCAAGGTGGAATTCTTTATGCACCCGCTGGTTCAGAATTAACAGTACATGGCGATGGAGGGGCTTGGATCAATAACGGAACATTCACTCCTGCGGCAAATAGCACCGTTGTTTTTATAAATTTGGATGCTACCATTGCTGGCGAAACTACGTTCAACAATCTCACCATAAATTCTGGAGGAGGATTAAGGCCTCTAACGGGAAACATAATGCATATATCGGGAACGTTTTCTCGATTGGGAATATTTACCCCTGGAGCAGTAGAAAATACAGTTGATTTTACAGGAACTGGGCAAACAATTCCACAACTCGTTACAGGTTTGGCTGCTTATAATAACCTTACCATTACAGGATCTGGAGCAATATTGCCAACCCCTTTAGGAATAACAGGTAATTTAACCTTGAACAATACCGTAGATTTTACAGGAAATACAGTTGTGATGAAAGGCCTAATTCCTCAAAGTATTACAGGTACAAGTAGTCCAACTTTTAATAATCTAACGCTGGAAAATACCAGTGGTGATGTTACATTAAATATAAATTCGAATATAAACGGTACACTTACATTGAATTCCGGAAAACTCATCGTTGAAGATAAGATTCTGACACTTGGCGTAAATCCGGTTGCAGGTAGTTTTGATGCTTCAAAAATGATTGCAACAGGAACTACCGGAGAAGTTCGAAGACCTTTTACAGCAACAGGATCCTATTTCTTTCCGATTGGAGAAAACACAAGTCCGGCTTATTCACCAATCGAGGTGAATGTTACTTCAGGATCATTTTCTAGTGCCTACGTGGGTGTTTCGGTTAAGGACGGTATTCACCCAAATAATTCCAGTTTTCAAAATAATCTTTCGAGATACTGGAACGTCAATCAATCGGGAATAACCGATGCAATTGTCTCCATAAATGCAACCTATTTGCCAAGTGATGCTTCCGCAGATGTTTCAACAATTGCAGCAGCACAGCTTTCAGGAGTTTTCAATCAAGATACAAATCCTTGGCTGAAATTTGGTCCGCTTTCAGGAACTACATTAGCTGTTGCAGGAGCGATTTTGCAACCCGGAGTTACATCGGCTTTTACAGGAATTAGGGCTGGGGATTTCACAGTACTATTATCCGGTTATGGAGATTTTTGTGAAGATGACGATGTAACACTTTCTGTTGCTATTTCCGGAGGAGATGCTCCTTACACCTACGAATGGTCTCAAGGTTTAGGAAATATGCCAACTGCAACACCTCCAACAGCTACCGTTGGAACCGAAACCTATTTTGTGATTGTAACGGATGCCAATGGAATTCTGGCAGCCGATCAAGCAGATGTAACTGTTTTGACACCATCACTTGGCGGAAATTTGAGTGCCAGTCAGAACGTTTGCTTAAGAACAGAACCGGGAGAAATCACACTAACCGGACACACAGGAAACATATTGTATTGGCAACGTTCCGAAGATCCAAATTTTATCACAGGAGTTACCAATCTTTCTAATTTTACAGATGTTTTGACGAGCGAAAACGCAGGAATAATTTTAGGAGATACCTATTTCAGGGCGGTAATAAGCAACGGAAATTGTGGCGAGGTATTTTCAGGAACCACAAGTGCCCTTATCCAAACTACAACATGGGACGGCACTTGGACAAATGGCGTTCCCGACGGAACAACCAATGTAATCATTACTGGCGACTTTACTCCATCGGCCGATTTGATTGGCTGTAGTATTGTTGTTGAAAATGGTGCCGATGTTACCATTCCTTCAGGAATCAACTTGACACTTAATGGTGCAGTCATTATCACAGATGGTACTTTTACGGTCGAAGATGATGCAAGCCTTTATCAAACCGACGACTCTTCTGAAAATCAAGGGACTAATTTCACCATGAAAAGATGGACCGAACCGATGTACAGATACGACTTCACTTATTGGTCTTCACCTGTTCGAGGTCAGACCCTGAATGCCTTATCACCAATGACATTGTTTGATAAATATTTTGGATGGAATCCCAATAATCAAAGTTGGACAACTTATCCACAAGGAAATCATATCATGCAAGAAGGGATGGGCTATATCGTGAGGGCTCCACAAAATTATTCTACTAATCCATTGGTGACGATTCCTTTTGAAGGCATTTTTACCGGAACTCCTAATAACGGAATAATAAATGTTCCAGTTATAGGTAATGGTGCATACAATTTGCTCGGAAATCCTTATCCGTCGGCACTTGATGCAGATGAATTCCTGCAACATCCAGCAAATTCAACATTGGAAGGAACGATATATTTATGGACTCACAATACTCCAATAGTTGAAACTGGCAATCAATCGTTCAGTTATTCTACAGATGATTATGCCGTTTACAACCTTTTGGGCGGTGTCGGAACAATGGCGGCACCATCTGAAACAACACCTGATGCATCCAATATACCAAATGGGTTTATCGCTGCCGGACAAGGATTTTTTATAGAAGGGATCACCGACGGAACAGCTACATTTAATAACGATATGCGACTTGGAGGCAATAATAATCAATTCTTCAGAAGTGCGGCACAAACAGAAAAGCATAGATTGTGGTTGAATATAAGCAATACAGAAGGAGGTTTCAAACAACTCTTGATCGGATATGCAACCAATGCCACAGATGGTTTCGACAGGGGTTGGGACGGAACAAATATGGCATCCAGCCTGCTTGATTTTTATTCCTTTGTTGAGGATAAAAAATTATCCATCCAGTCATTTGCTTTGCCTTTTGACATTAATGATGTTGTTCCTGTTGGGTATAAAACAAATGTAGCTGGACTTCATAGCATCAATTTCAACAATGATGATGGCTTTTTTCAAGACCAGAATGTATATATTCACGATAAGGAATTGGAAATTTATCACGACTTGAAAAACAGTAATTATGAATTTACAACCGAGGCTGGAACTTTTGATGAACGTTTTGAAATTGTTTATGTAAATGCAACATTAGGAAATCTAGACCATCAGAACGAAAAACGCATCATCGTTTATGCACTAGAAAAAATAGTATTGGTAAAATCTCCACTAGAAGAAATAGGTACTGTAAAAATCATCGACATGCAGGGTAGGGTTATTCATGTTTTGGAAAACGTCAACAGCCATGAGGCAACTTTAGAACTGGATTTTCCTAATCAAGTTTTGGTTGTTAGGGTTGAAACCACGAATGGATCGGTTTATAATAAGAAAATCATCCACTAATCAAAATCGTTCTTCCAGAGCAGCTATTTCTTTATAAAAAAAGAAGAATATTTTTGCCACAGATTAAAACGGATTACACGGATTATTTAAAATAAATCTGTGTAATCCGTTTTAATCTGTGGTTAATTTCAAAGTAAAGATTAGAATATGGAGTGTTTTGAAACTTGTTCAAACTATTTTTCTAATCAAAGCGACTCATAATGAATGTAAAATTCATCTGTTAGAACTTCTATTTCACTACTCTTTTGAAGCTTTAAATCCAATTTCTTCCAATTATTGGTAGGAAACAAACGTTTTTGTTCTTGCTTGAAAAGCACGTCAACAGGCATTTCAAAATTGGCTACATCTGTTTTCCAGCGGTATTCAAACCCTTTGTCTTTTTTTCGGATTTGAAGAACGGGAATGTTCGAATGATGCAGATATTGATTGAAGACAGGAGCGAAGTTCATCTGGCTTTCGGTATTGAAAAAAGCAATTACCGTTTCGGTATCAATGATTTGATGGCGGTAGTTTTCGGAAAATTTCAAAATTATGCCCCACCATTTTTCATCATCGTTGATAACGTGGCGTAAGGTGTTAAGCAGGAGGGAACCCTTATAATATTTATCAGTTGGGCCTTTATCGTTGACACCGTAGGAACCAATTATTTTTTTTCTATTTTCTACTAGATTCTTTTGTCCGTTGATGTATTCCATGGCTTTATCATAACCATAAAGGCACTCCACAAACACGGTTTCAGAATAGGTTGTAAAGCCTTCGTGTATCCACATATCGGCAATATCCCGTGAGGTAATGCTGTTCCCGAACCATTCGTGTCCGGTTTCATGTATGACAATATAATCAAAAAGCATCCCGATTCCAGTGCCCGAACTGTCGCCTCCAAGATAACCCTTTCGGTATTTATTTCCATAAGATACAGCACTTTGGTGTTCCATACCGAAATAAGGAGTTTCAATTAATTTATAACCATCTTCTGCAAAAGGGTATTTTCCAAATTTAGATTGAAAGCAATCCATCATCGGCTTCACTTCTTCAAAATGATTCTTGGCTTTTTCTTCGTTTCCACGGATGACATAATAGTCCAGATCCAAGTCTTTGTGCTTGTCGTGGAGGTGAACATAATCGCCAATATTAACTGTAATATTATAGTTATTGATAGGATTCTTCACTTCCCAAAGCCAAGAAGTATAACCATTTTTTAATTCCTCACTACGGATGAATCTCCCGTTTGAAACGTTCATCAATCCGTTTGGAACAGCTACTTTAACCGACGCTCCCAAATCGGGTTCATCACTTTGCGAATCTTTTACGGGATACCACAAGCTGGCTCCCGTTCCTTGAACGGCAACACCAATCCATGGCTTTCCGTTTTTATCCTTATTAAAAACAAAACCGCCGTCCCAAGGTGCATCTTGTGCTACTATTGGTTTCCCGGAATAGTAGAAGCGGAGTTTTTTATAGGAATCATCAACCGTCAATGCTTTATCGAAAGTGATGAAAACAGCACCAAATTCTCTTTTGTAATCAAGATTTTTATGCTCAAAGACAATACTATCCACCTGCATGTTCTCAAACAAATCGAGCTGAATAGTATTAGAAGATTTTATGGCTTTGAATGTAATATCATTATATCCAACAATAGAACGTTCTTCAGGATTTATGGTGATATTCAAATCATAACGTTGCACATCAAAACACATTCTTTCAAACGAAAAACCTCCTTGGAGTGAGTCTTTTCTGGTGAAGTTTTGTGCAGAAACATAATGGGTAAGGACTATAGAAGTTATGATGAATATTTTTTTCATGTTAGTTATTGCTTGCTGTTTGACTATTTTTGTTTTTCTTAATATCCTCCAAAACCCAATTCATTTCAGGGTCAATATCTTTAAGTTTATCTTCCAAAGTTGGAGAAATAGCCACATCTGGAAAAATCCCTCTACCTTCAATATTGGTCTTATAATGTGGTGCAACGAGCATCAAACCAACACGGACTTTTAATTTTGAATTTGGTAACTTAATCAAAGGCATTCTTCCTGCAACCGTTCCGTTATAGGTTCCGCCGGTTTCCTCTCCCACGAATGTTGCCCTTTTTGAACCTTGCAGATTGGATGATAAAATGCAAGAAGCAGAGAAGCTTCCGCCATTAATCAGAACATAAATTTTTCCATCAAAAGCTTCTACTTTTTTGTTTCGGGGTTTAGATTCGCTTGTTGCATAGTAATACTTTCCGTCTTCGTCTTTTTTGACCTTAAAAAAAGTATAGCCAACATATAAAGGATAAAAAATTCCTTTTACAACCTGAATTCCAACGCCTCCACCTTTGAAATAATCGCCACTCAAAAGGCTGGTTTTGGTGGCAACTTCAGATTTATCTGCAAAAACCATGGTAGTATCGGTTAGATAGGAATACAAATCGGCAATTTCGCTCAATCTTCCGCCAGGATTGTTCCTTAAATCAATTATCAGGGTTTTGCTTCCGTTCCTTTTGATTTGCTCGAAACTTTCCCTGTAGAAAGTGGAATAATTACCAATTGCAAAAGCATTGATTTTCATGACGGCAACACTGCTATCGGCTTCAATGAATTTTAGATTTCGGTTATATATTTTAGTTTCTTCATTGTATCCGAAAACGCTTTTCTTTCTTTTTTCCGCTTTCTTTTGAACCTTGGTTAGTACAATTTTTTCAACTGGGTTTGGAATTTCAGTTTTAACAGTATCTGCTTTTGCAACCTTGGCAGTATCGCTAGGTTTTCGCCTGATCCAAACCGATTTGATTGAATCATTGTGCTTGAAGTTGTAAAGCAAACTGTCTTTCAGTCCGTTTTCATTGGTGTAAAATCCTCCGAAACCTTTTCCTAATTTGTACTTGTAATACGTTTTATTGAAACCATCCGAAGTAAAGAGGTTTTTATAATCCTTCAATAAATCATCCGTATTTTTGCCATCAATGGCAACAACTTCCGAACCCGCCTTTATTGATTTGTCTTTGGAATTGTTTTTAACGACATACATTTTATCATTAAAAACCTGAAATTCAAATTGTGAAAATGGTCCGGTTCCTTTCTTGATTAGTTCCTTGGTTTCTTTTTTGGTGAATTGTCGAGTATCAGGAAAAACCATCATGTGACCTTGTCGTACTTCATTGACAATTGGAGCTATCTTTTTATAGAAAGCGAAACTGGTCATTGGTTCTGTAATGGTTGTTTTCAAACTATCAAATTTATAATCCAACTTTTCCTTACTTATGTACCAATATAAATTGGGATGCAATCTCTTTAGCTTTTTATAAGTATAATCAACATCTTTTTTTAAATCATTTTCCGATTTAAGTTCGGTTAATTTCCGGTTATGGTTTTCAACCGATGCACAGCTTGTGAGGATTATGGCAAGACAAGAAGCAAAAAAGTATTTTTTCATATTGTAGTGGATTGATACAATTTTAAGGACGTTTGTTTTAATGCAATGGTTGCATCAAAAATAAACAAAAATGGTTTTCAGAATACAATTGTACTTTGAAAACCATTGGTATTGATTTTTTTTTAAAATTTTAAACCTGAATCACACCCAAATTAAATTGCTTTTCAATAGGAGAGTGGTTGGCGGCTTCAATTCCCATAGAAATCCAAGTTCGGGTTTCTAGAGGGTCGATTATCGCATCGGTCCAAAGTCGGGAAGCGGCATAATATGGTGAAACTTGTTCGTCGTATCTTGCTTTTATCTTATCGAAGAGTTCTTTTTCTTTCGCTTCATCAATCACTTCTCCTTTTGCTTTTAGTGAAGAAGCTTCAATTTGAGCCAAAACTTTTGCCGCTTGAGTTCCACCCATAACGGCTAATTCTGCACTTGGCCATGCGAAAATCAATCTTGGATCGTAGGCTTTTCCACACATGGCATAGTTTCCTGCTCCATAAGAATTACCAACAATAACAGTAAATTTCGGTACAACCGAATTAGAAACGGCATTTACCATCTTGGCTCCATCCTTGATGATTCCGCCTTGTTCTGATTTTGAACCCACCATAAATCCGGTTACATCCTGAACAAACACCAAAGGAATTTTCTTTTGGTTGCAATTGGCAATAAAACGTGTCGCCTTATCGGCAGAATCAGAATAGATCACACCACCAAATTGCATTTCACCTTTTTTGGATTTTACAACTTTTCTTTGGTTGGCTACAATTCCAACAGCCCAACCATCGATTCTGGCATAACCTGTAATTATTGTTTGGCCATATCCATCCTTATATGGTTCGAATTCCGAATTATCTACCAATCGATTGATGATTTCCATCATATCATATTGTTCGTTTCGAGCTTTTGGCAAAATTCCAAAGATTTCCTTTTCATCCAAGGCAGGTTTTTCAGCTTTGATTCGACTGAAGCCAGCTTTATTATAATCCCCGATCTTATCAACTATATTTTTAATCTTGTCTAAAGCGTCCTTATCGTCTTTGGCTTTATAATCCGTTACACCGGAAATTTCGCAATGTGTTGTTGCTCCACCAAGTGTTTCATTATCGATGTTTTCGCCAATTGCAGCTTTTACCAAATAGCTTCCGGCAAGGAAAATACTTCCGGTTTTATCTACAATCAAAGCTTCATCGGACATAATTGGCAGATATGCTCCACCGGCAACACAGCTTCCCATAACGGCTGCAATCTGGGTGATTCCCATACTGCTCATTATGGCGTTGTTTCTAAATATTCTCCCGAAATGTTCCTTGTCTGGGAAGATTTCATCTTGCAAAGGCAAATAAACTCCGGCACTATCTACCAAATAAATAATAGGAAGGCGGTTTTCCATTGCAATTTCTTGGGCTCGAAGATTCTTTTTCCCTGTAATAGGGAACCAAGCTCCGGCTTTTACAGTTGCGTCATTTGCAACTACAACACATTGCTTTCCTTTTATATATCCAATCTTGATTACAACTCCTCCAGATGGACAACCACCATGTTCGGCATACATCCCTTCACCAACAAAAGCTCCGATTTCAATGCTTTTACTGTTTTTGTCAAGCAAATAATCAATACGTTCACGGGCTGTCATCTTGCCTTCGGCATGCAATTTTTCGATTCTTTTGTCGCCTCCGCCTAATTTTACTTTTGCAAATTTCTGCTTTAAATCAGAGAGTAATAGCCTGTTATGATCTTCGTTTTTATTGAAGTTAATGTCCATATAGATTTTTATAATAGTTGAAATGTGTTATAAATACTTAATTTTATTAGATAATTTTAGGAATGCTAAAATACGAAAACGTTTGAAATATAAAAGTATTCAAAGAAGGAGTTATAAATGTTAATTTATTTAGTGTCGTAACTAGTAATTGATATTAACTTAATGTTAGCTTAACATTGAAAGGATACCTTTGCCCCGTAAAAAAAAACTAAATTTATGTCTTTAAACAGCATTTTCCAGTATTTTGTTCCGAAAGATAAAAAATTCTTTCCCTTGTTTGAACAAGCTACGAGTAATTTAATTTTGATGGCAACGGCTTTGCACGAAGTGGTTAACCTTCCATTGGAGCAAAGAAATGAACTTTTTCAAAAAATTGAAGAATTAGAACAAATTGGAGAAGACATTGCAAGACAAACAAACCTTGAATTAAGTAGTAACTTCATTACTCCTTTTGACAGGGAAGATATTTATTCTTTGAGTACGGCAATCGATAATATTGCTGGAAATATTCACGGAGCGGCAAGCAGAATGAAATTATACCACGTTGATAAGATTACAAAATCAATCCGAAAATTGACTGAAATCAATCTTGAAGCTTGCCAAAATATTGATATTGCTGTAAAAGAATTGCGTAATTTCAAGAAAATAAAAAACATTACGGATGCTTGTGCAAGAATCAACAAGTTAGAGAACAAATCGGATACGGTTTATGATAAGGCGGTTGCAGATATTTTTGAAAATGAAACGGATGCAAAAACCATCATCAAATACAAAGAAGTACTTTCAGTATTGGAAACGGCAGCAGATAAATGTAAAAGTGCAGCCAATGTTTTAGAATCCATCGCTGTAAAACACTCTTAAAACAATCAATTTCATCTTGAAATTATTTTTATGACGCTACTTATCATCATTATAGTACTTGCTCTGATTTTTGATTACATTAATGGTTTTCACGACGCTGCAAACTCTATAGCAACAATTGTTGCAACAAAAGTACTAACGCCTTTTCAAGCTGTTGTTTGGGCTGCATTCTTTAACTTCCTTGCTTATTTTATTTCAAAATATTGGATCGGGGAATTTAAAATTGGTAACACGATTGCAAAATCGGTTAACGAAAATTTTATTACGCTGGAAGTTATTCTTGCAGGTTTGATTGCAGCAATCGCTTGGAATTTGGCAACTTGGAAATTAGGAATTCCTTCATCATCATCACATACTTTACTAGGAGGTTTCATGGGAGCTGCATTGGCTCATGCTGGAGCTTTGGCAGTAAATGGAGTAGATGTTGTGAATTATGTAAAAGTAATTCCAACAATTGCCTTTATATTTTTGGCACCTTTAATAGGTATGACCATTGCCTATTTCCTTACGATATTGATTATGAATATATGCCGAAAGGCCAATCCGAGTAGGGCTGATAAATGGTTTAAAAGATTGCAATTGGTTTCTTCTGCCTTGTTCAGTTTAGGACACGGAGCGAATGATGCTCAAAAAGTTATGGGTATTATTGGTGCTGCAGTAATCTATTATCACTTGAAAATTGATATGGATCCTAATTATATCAACTCTCCAGATACCTTTAAATATTTTGTAAACGATTATGCCTGGGTTCCTTTTGTGAGTTTCACAGTAATTGGTTTGGGGACAATGAGTGGTGGTTGGAAAATTGTGAAAACAATGGGAACAAAAATCACTAAAGTAACGTCTCTTGAAGGTGTAAGTGCCGAAACTGCTGGTGCAATGACGTTATATTTATCAGAGCATTTTGGTATTCCAGTTTCAACAACACATACCATTACAGGAAGTATTATTGGGGTTGGGGTTACAAAACGTGTTTCTGCAGTTCGTTGGGGTGTTACCGTTAGCTTGTTATGGGCTTGGATTTTAACCATTCCTGTTTCTGCTATAATTGCAGCGTTAGTTTATTATATCATCAGTTTATTCTAAAAATTAAAATTATATAGTCATAAAAAAATCCGTTAGAAATAACGGATTTTTTTTATGACTATATGTTTTATTTATTACAAGATTCTCTCACCAATCTTTTCAAAATAGCCCATTGTTTCAAGGCATCTCTGGCTTCAATTGCGGGATAGCCTAACATTGTTTTTCCTGCCGCAATATCTCCTGTTACACCAGAACCAGCTCCAACAATTGCTCCATCGCCAATAGTGGTATGGTCTTTTATAGAAGCACTTCCGCCAATGATAACGCCATTTCCTAGTGTTACTGACCCTGCAAGACCACTGTTTCCAGCCATTATACAAAACTTGCCCAATCGGCTATTATGGCCAATTTGAACCAAATTATCAATCTTACAGCCATCTCCTAAAACAGTCGAACTGAATTTTCCTCTATCAACACACGAATTGGCTCCAATTTCAACACCATTACCGATTATTACATTTCCAATTTGCGGAATCTTGACCAATCCTCTTTCTGCACAAGGCCTAAAACCAAAACCATCGGCTCCAATTGTTGCATTTGGATGCAGGATGCAATCGTTTCCAATATGGCATCTTTCTCTAACTACAGTTCCCGACCAAATTGTAGTCCTGTTTCCAATTGTGCATTCATCCAAGATGGTAACATTCGGATAAATTGTAGTATTATCTCCGATGATGACATTCGGACCAATATAGCATCCCGCACCAATTCTAGAACCGTTTCCGATTTTTGCAGTCAAATCAATAACTGCATTTGGATGAATATCAGTGTGGAAAATAGGTGGAGCAGGAGCAAACAATTCAAGTACTTGCGACATTGCCAAATCGGCATTTTTTACTTTTATAAAAGCTCTGTTTTCTCCAGGTTCAATCGAAATATCTTGGTTTACTATAGCACAACATGCCTGCGAAGTTTCCCAAAGCTTTTCGTATTTTTTATTTCCAATAAATGAAATCTCATTATTCTTCGCCATTTCCAGCTGTTCGGGCGAATTGATTTCTTGGGTAGTATTTCCAACAAGTTCGCCTTTGAGCGTTTCGTTAATTTCCTGAATGGTAAATGATTTCATATTTTATTGATTGTTTTTTTATTTTTTATCAAATAAAGCATAATAGTATTGTATTTCCAAATTAAATAGCTGGCTTTGTATTAAATTCTTGTTATTTACTGAAATGTTTTCTGAAAAATCCTACTGAAAATGATACATTTGTTGAAAACCCCTAATTTTAATATGAATCTTATAAAAACAAGCCTCTTGTTATTGTTTTTTCCAATAGTCGCAAATGCACAAAATCAAGCTTTAATTACTGATAAGGTCAAGCTTCGAACAATGTCCGAGAGATGGGAGTTGGACACCACATCCGTTCGTGGTACTTTTTTGGTAACACCTTACAAGCCACTTTTTGTTTTGCCTATAAGATGGTCGTCACTTCCTAACGAACAACCTTATTCTGGAAACGGAAATCCAGATTATGTTGCCGAACCCGGAACGAATTACAACAATATCGAAGCCAAGTTTCAATTGAGTTTCAAGACCAAAGTATTGCAAAGTGTTTTATGGGGAAGAGCTGATTTATGGGTAGCATATACTCAAAAATCACATTGGCAATTGTATAATAATTCGCTGTCGAGGCCTTTCAGGGAAATCAATTATGAACCTGAAATCATCTTGAATTTTCCGATGAATTTTAATTTTTTTGGTATTCAAGCACGAATGTTTGGAGTAGCTTTTAATCATGAATCAAATGGAAAAAGCCTACCATTTTCAAGGAGTTGGAACCGTATTATCTTTCATGCAGGTTTTGAAAGTGGCGACTGGAGTTTTTACGTCAGACCTTGGTTGCGATTGAGATCGACCAAGGACGACAATCCCGATATTTCCAAATACATCGGTAGAGGCGATTTGAATGTGATTTATACCAAAAACGGAAATGTATTTTCTTTTATTGGAAGTCACAATCTACATTTTGATACTACTCTTCGAGGAAGTGGAACATTTTCATGGTCGTATCCAATTCAAGGAAACTTAAAAGGATATTTGCAAATTTCCCACGGTTTTGGTGAAACCCTAATTGATTATAACAATGTCCAGACTACAATTGGAGTAGGGGTTTCGCTGATAGAATGGCTTTAAATATTCTATTTCTTAAACATAATTTCAGCATAAACAGGCAAATGATCCGATGGATATTTGCAATCTTTTGAATCACTCAAAACCGCATGTTTCAATACTTCAATATTGTTTTTGCTTGTAAAAATAAAATCAATCAGCAAATTTACAGGCTTGTGAAATTCAAAATTATTAAAAGTTCCTAAAGGTCCAAAAGAAGGACTTTTGCTTATACTTTGAGTATCATTCAATTGATTTGAAAGATACTTATAGGCTTCACTATCCTTTTCACTATTAAAATCTCCTGTTATTATAAAGGGAAGTTTTTCCTTGTTGATGGCATTAATATTTTCAATAATAAGCTTTGCACTATTGGTTCTTGCCACAACACCAACGTGGTCAAAATGGGTATTAAAAAGATAAAACCTTTGCTTGGTTTTGATGTCTTCAAAAAGTCCATAAGTGCAGATTCTTTCAAACATGGCATCCCAGCCTTTTGAAACTTTTTCTGGAGTTTCAGATAACCAAAAAGTAGCTTCTTTGATTAATCTTAATTTTTTATGATTATAAAAAACAGCACTGAATTCACCTTGATTAGCCGAATTGTCTCTTCCAATTCCGATGTATTTGTAATCAACTAAAGAGCTGTCCAAATACTGCAATTGATGCAATTTTCCTTCTTGAATACCAAAAACATCAGGTGCATAAAATTGTATTTGCTTGCTCAAGAAATCCTTTCGCAAATCCCATTTGTTTTCGCCGTCATTTGGATTGTCAAAACGAATATTATAGGAAATCACTTTTAAATCCTGAGCATTTACTTGGATAATAAACAGAAACAACAGAAACTTTATAATTTTCATAAGATGATTTTAGTGGTATAAAAATAGGCTAAAAAGCAAAAACCTACAAATCAAAGAAATGTAGGTTTTAAAATTTATTCTTCCTCTTGTTGTCCCATCATCATCAGATAGGATTTCAAAAACTCGTCAATATCGCCGTCCATAACACCTTCAACATTACTTGTTTCGTGTCCTGTTCGAACGTCTTTGACCAATTTATAAGGATGCATCACATAATTTCGGATTTGTGATCCCCATTCGATTTTCATTTTTCCAGCTTCGATATCAGCACGTTGGGCCATTTGCTTTTTGAGCTCGATCTCATACAATTGCGAACGTAACATCTGCATCGCTCGTTGACGGTTGTCTTGCTGAGAACGCGTTTCAGAACATTGCACCTGGATTCCAGTTGGCTTATGAAACAATTGCACCTTGGTTTCCACCTTGTTTACATTTTGCCCACCAGCACCACTCGAACGCGATGTAATGATTTCAATATCAGCTGGATTGATGTCGATTTCAATCGTGTCATCCACCAAAGGATAGATGTAAACGGATGCAAACGAAGTATGGCGTTTTCCGTTACTGTCAAAAGGCGAAATTCGCACCAAACGATGCACCCCATTATCGCCTTTCAAATATCCGAAAGAATAATCGCCTTCAAATTCCAGCGTTACGGTTTTGATTCCGGCAACATCGCCTTCCTGAAAGTTCAATTCCTTGATTTTGTAACCATTTTTTTCGCCCCACATCATGTACATTCGCATCAGCATCGAAGCCCAATCGCAACTTTCCGTTCCGCCAGCTCCAGCCGTGATTTGCAAAACCGCACTCAAAGAATCGCCTTCATCCGAAAGCATATTCTTGAATTCGATGTTTTCTATGTGCAAATTGGTTGCATTATATTGTTCATCCAATTCTTCGGCTGTCAATTCGCCTTCACGATAGAATTCGTAGGCAATTTGCAACTCGTCTGTCATCGAGACTGCTTTATTGTAATCTTCGACCCATTTCTTTTTGGAACGTAGCACTTTAACGAAAGCTTCGGCCTCTTTTGGATTGTTCCAAAAATCGGGAGCGAGGGTTTTTTCTTCCTCGTTCGTAATTTCTATGAGCTTTTTATCGACGTCAAAGATACCTCCTCAACGCACCAAGGCGCTCCACAATACCTTTAATTTGTTCGGTAGTTGTCATAAATTAATGTAATTTTGCGATACTTTTTTTAAGGAGCTAATCCCGCTATCCGTTGCAATCTTTTTGTCTCGTTAAAAAAACGAGACAAAAAGGATTTCCACTACTATCGGGCTAGGCGATCCTGCAAAAAAGAAGTATCCGTTTTAGATTCACAAAAATAAGATATCCTTTTGATATTATGGAAATAAATTTAGTTAGTGACACCGTTACCAAACCAACACAGGAAATGCTTCGCTATATGTTTCAGGCTCAAGTGGGTGACGATGTTTACAAACAAGACCCAACGGTAAATGCACTCGAAAGTATGGTGGCTTCGATTTTCGGAATGGAATCGGCAATGTTTTTTCCGTCGGGAACTATGGCCAATCAAACGGCTATAAAATTGCATACACAGCCTGGTGAACAACTGATTGCCGATAAATGGTCACACATTTTTAATTATGAAGGAGGCGGAGTTTCATTCAACAGCGGTGTTTCTTGTTGTTTGCTCAATGGCGATCGCGGAATGATTACAGCCGAACAAGTGGCTGGAGCGATCAACAATCCAGAATTTTACCACAGTCCGTTGACGAGTTTGGTTTGTGTAGAAAACACCACAAACAAAGGTGGAGGAGCCTGTTATGATTTTGAAGAATTCAAGCGTATCCGTAAAGTTTGTGACGATAATGGGTTGAAATTTCATTTAGATGGAGCTAGGATTTGGAATGCTTTAGTGCATAAAAAAGAAAATCCTAACGAATATGGAAAAGTTTTCGATACCATTTCAGTTTGCTTGTCAAAAGGTTTGGGGGCTCCAATTGGTTCAGTTCTGATTTCGGATAAGGCAACAATTGATAGAGCATTCAGAGTTAGAAAAATATTTGGTGGCGGAATGCGACAAGCTGGATATTTGGCGGCAGCCGGAATTTATGCTTTGCAAAATAACATCAATCGACTAGTTGACGATCATAGACGTGCAAAGGAGTTGGGTGTAGTTTTGCAAAAATTACCCTGGGTTGAAAAAGTAGAACCTGTTGAGACCAATATCTTGATTTTTTCTTTGAAAGCAGGAGTGAGCGAACAACTTTTGATCGAGAAATTAAAACAAAAAAGTATCTACATCAGCTCGATGGGACACGGAAAATTAAGAATCGTAACACATCTGGATTATAAGGAAGTGATGCATACCTATGTTATTGAAGCATTGCAGAAATTGACATAGTTAAAAATTTATTTGTTGATAAATAAACATTTAAAACTCAAATTGAACAAATAAAAAACATCAATTTATTAAATTTAATAAAATATTATAAGTAATATTGTAGGAAACCCTAAAAACAATATTATGATTAAAAAACTACCTATCGTATTAATGATGTTGGGATTTGGCGTTAATGCCCAAGTTCCACTTTTCAACTCAAATTCTACCATTTCTCCTTACGGATCTGTTTCTTCCCCAAGTAACGAAGAATACTACAACATTATTGATGGCGATGTTGAAACAAAATTTCTGGATTTCAACTATCTTGATGGTCTTGGATTTACTGTTAATTTAAATGGATATCAAACCGTGGCAACTGGAATGGATTTTACTACCGCAAATGATTCAGCCGAAAGAGACCCAACAGTTTTTGAAATCTTCGGATCTAACAACGGAACTTATTTTACTTCTATTACGGTTGGTGTAATCAGTTGCAACGATGAACGTTTTTATACCACAAGCTACACTTTCGATAATACGGAAGGATACAGTTCATACAGATTTATTTTTTCTGAACAATGCAATACCATCGAAGCAATGATTCAAATTGCAGAAGTTCAGCTTTTTGGAACGGAATTGGGAACGGAAGTTTTTTCTAAAAAAGATAATCTGAAGTTATTTCCAAATCCTAGTAGCGGAAAATTTACCATCAGTCAGGATGAAGCGATTGGTCAAATTATAATTTCGGATGCTTTAGGAAAGATTGTAAAGCAGTTGGATTCCGATAATCTTTCACAAGAAATTGATATGGAAGGCCTTGAAAGCGGTCTTTATTTTTTGAAAACGAGTAACGGACTAACGAAAAAGTTAATTATAAAATAATGGAAAAGGGCAGAATCAACTGCCCTTTTTTTATTTAAACATATCCATTCCAGGAATATTTGGCATTCCATCTTGTGCAGCAGCGGCTAATTCGGCTTCATTAATTTGAGTTGCTTTTTCTATCGCTTTGTTCATAACTAGAACAAAATAGTCTTCCAGTTGTTCCTTGTCTTCCAATAGAGCATCATCAATATGGATTGATTTTATTTTGCGATTGGCTGTCAAGGTTACTTTGAACAATCCGTCATTGCTTTGTTCGTCAACAAGAACGGTATCCAATCTCAATTTTGTTTCTTCTACTTTTTTTTGGGCTTCTTGCAATTTGCCCATCATTCCCATTAGGTCTCCAAACATTGTTTATAATTTTAAAATTATTTATGATACAAATTTATTAAATTGCATTGTTATAAACTATACTTAAATTTATGAAAAACGTGTTCGTTTTAGGAAGTCTTTGTCTTATTTTTGCAACCTCTTGTTCTAAAAAAAAAGAATCAAAAATGCCTGAAAATATAGCTCCTCCAATTGCAAAAATTGTCCCTAAAACATTAGAAAAACATGGCGATGTTCGTGTTGATAATTACTACTGGCTAAACGACAGGGAAAACCCAGAAGTCATTGATTATCTGAACAAAGAGAATGAGTACTACAATAAAATGACCGCTCATACCAAGAAATTTCAGAAAGATTTATACGAAGAAATGAAAGGTAGGATCAAGGAAGATGATCAGTCGGTTCCTTATTTATATAACGGTTATTACTACATAACTCGTTTTGAAACAGGTAAAGATTATCCCATTTATGCTCGAAAAAAGGGTAGCCTTTCGGCAGATGAAGAAATTTTATTCGATTGCAATGAATTGGCAAAAGGGAAATCTTTTTTTCAACTTGGCGGAATGAGCATCAGTCCTGATAATAAATTTGCAGTCTATTCTACTGATTTTGTGGGTAGAAGAATCTATACGTTGCAAATTAAAAATTTAGAAACAGGAGAAATCCTGAAGGATAAAATTACCAATGTTGATGGAAGAGGAGTTTGGGCAAACGACAACAAGACCATTTTTTACACTACACAGGATAAAGTAACTCTTCGTTCCGATAAGGTTTACAGGCATAAATTAGGAACAGATGCAAAAAGCGATGTCCTTATTTATAATGAAAAAGACGATACCTTCAATGTTTCCATCAGCAAGGAAAAATCAAAAAAATATATTGTAATCGAATCGGGAAGTACTTTGACAAGTGAGTTCAGAACGCTTTTAGCCGACACCCCAGATGGTGAATTCAAAATTTTTCAGCCTAGGGTTAGAGGTTTGGAATATACCATTTCGCATTTTGGCGACAGCTTTTATGTGGTGACCAATAAAGATGATGCTACAAATTTCAAACTAATGAAGACGCCTGAAAATGCAACTACAAAGGAGAATTGGAAAGATGTAATTACACACAGAAAAGATGTTTTGCTCGAGGATATTGACATTTTCAAGGATTATCTGGTAGTTTCAGAACGTAGCAATGGCTTGAATAAAATCCGCATCATGCCTTGGAGTGGAGAAGAGGAATATTATTTGCCTTTTGAAAGTGAAACCTATACCGCCTATACTGCAACAAATGTAGATTTTGATACTGATATTTTGCGTTATGGCTACCAATCTTTGAATACGCCTTCCTCTACCGTTGATTTCAACATGAAAACAAAGGAGAAGAAGGTGATGAAAGAACAGCAAGTTCTTGGCGGAAAATTCAAAAAAGAGAATTATTTGGAAGAACGAATTTGGGCTACAGCAACTGATGGAACACAAATTCCGATTTCTATTATTTATAAGAAAGGTATAAAAAGAGATGGAAAAAATCCGTTGCTTTTATATGCTTACGGTTCGTATGGAGCCAGTATGGATGCCTATTTTTCATCAACAAGATTGAGTTTGCTGGATAGAGGTTTTGTCTATGCAATAGCTCATATTCGTGGTGGAGAAGATTTAGGTCGTCAATGGTATGAAAACGGAAAACTTTTGAAGAAAATAAATACATTTACGGATTTCATCGACTGTTCTAAATTTGTAATTGCTCAAAAATATACTTCACCAGAACATTTGTATGCCGAAGGTGGTTCTGCAGGAGGATTGTTGATGGGATCAATTGTCAATATGGCACCGGAATTATACAACGGCGTCATTGCCCAAGTGCCTTTTGTGGATGTTGTAACGACAATGTTGGACGATTCCATACCTTTAACAACAGGGGAATATGACGAATGGGGTAATCCAAATGAAAAACAATATTATGATTATATGAAGTCGTATTCGCCATATGATAATGTGAAAGCTCAGGCCTATCCAAACATGTATGTTTCAACAGGTTTGCATGATTCACAGGTACAATACTGGGAACCAGCTAAATGGGTAGCAAAATTGAGAGCAACCAAAACCGATAAAAATGTTTTATTTTTAGATACCAATATGGATGCCGGTCACGGAGGAGCTTCTGGAAGGTTTGAAGCACTGAAAGAATTGGCCAAGGAATTTACTTTTTTATTAGATTTAGAAGGAATTGAAAAGTAATTAGAATTTTTTTGTTAAATTTGCAAGGATTTGAGGTCAATCAAAAACGTATTGAATAGCCTTGATTAACTATTGTTTTATGAAAGAAATAAAAGCTTACAATAATGTCTTGGAATTAATAGGCAACACACCGCTTATTAAAATCAACAAAGTTACCGAAGGATTAGAAGGTAATTTCTACGCCAAAGTAGAAGCATTCAACCCGGGACATTCCACCAAAGACAGGATTGCATTATATATTATTGAAGAAGCCGAAAAAAGAGGAATTTTGACGCCAGGCGATACCATAATAGAGACTACTTCTGGTAATACAGGATTTAGTTTGGCAATGGTGAGCATCATTAAAGGATACAATTGTATCTTGGCGGTAAGTTCAAAATCCTCGAAAGATAAAATTGATATGTTGCGTAGTCTTGGAGCAAAAGTTTATGTTTGTCCAGCCCACGTTTCGGCAGATGATGAACGTTCTTACTACAATGTTGCAAAACGTCTTCACGAAGAAACTAAAGGTTCGGTTTACATCAATCAATATTTCAACCAATTGAATATTGATGCCCACTACAACACAACTGGTCCCGAAATTTGGGAACAGACAGGCGGAAAAATTACTCACTTAATCGCTTGTAGCGGAACAGGAGGAACCATCTCCGGAACTGCAAAATTTCTAAAAGAACAAAATCCAAATATTAGAATTTTAGGGGTTGATGCCTTTGGTTCGGTATTGAAAAAATACCACGAAACAAAAGAATTCGACAACGACGAAATTTATCCTTACAGAATAGAAGGTCTAGGAAAAAACCTAATACCATCGGCAACAGATTTTGACATCATCGATAAATTTACAAAAGTTACCGATGAAGAAAGTGCTCACGCCACTAGAGAAATCGCCAAGAAAGAAGGTTTATTCGTAGGTTATACTTCAGGTGCAGTTTTACAAGCCATCAAACAATATGCAGAAGAAGGAGAGTTTACAGCAGAAAGTAATGTAATTGCCATTTTCCCAGATCATGGTTCACGTTATATGAGCAAAGTATTCAGTGATGAATGGATGCACGATCAAGGTTTCTTTGATAGTGTAAATGCTGAAGAAGCTCAAAAAATTGAATTTATAAAATAGTTTAGACTATTTACATCATAAAAAAAACTCCAGAATTTCTGGAGTTTTTTGTTTTTTAGAAGGATCGTTAATTTTCTAATTTCAATTCAATAAACTGACCTTTGTAAAAATCAAAAAGAAATACTTTATCAAATTTAGATGTAAAAGCGGTGTCTTTAATTTGATCCTGAATTAAGAACGTATTGCAATTGTTTTTAAGATGATCCAAAACCAACAACAGCCATTGCTTTTTTGAAGTATCAGAAATTGATGCCTTATCCAATGCTTTTTGAATGGAATTTTTTTTGCATTCTACAACTTTTAAATTCGTATTTAAAATCTCAATCTTGTCAGATGTATTTTTGTGGATATATTCGATGTGTTCAAAAGAAATCATTTCGCCTTTTACGATAGAGAGAATTTCTTCCTTTAATGAAACAATTTTTTGAGAACAGAAATTCTGTTCAAACCGTTGAAATTGGATGTTGTACTTTCCATTATAATTGCTGCCGTATTTTCCGAGTTCAAGTTCCGTTTCTAAAAGTACATTCCGAATCACGTTTGAAGGTTTTAAAACCAAGTCTTTTACTGTCAGGCTAATATCTTCTTGGATTCCATTTTTATTTTCAAACGTAATCACATTTTCTGATTTCAAGGAAATCGTTTCGTCATAATACGTGATGAATTTCCAGATATCAATCAAGTTATTTACAGTTTGGTTTTTGATTCTAGGTTTCAAATCCGACCCTTCAATATTTTCTATCCAATCTTCTATTTGCTCTAGATGTTTCATAACTTAAATTTTATCAAAAGTAGAAGTAAGAAAAAGGCAACTTTGTTTTTTTATACCAACACAGACTTATTTTATACAAAAGCCGTTATTTAAAGTATTCAATAAATAAATCGCAAATTTTATTTTGTATAATTAAAATGGGGTTTTGTATAAAATAATTTCTTTCTGAAATTTTTTAGCCTTACTTCGCAGAGAAAATAATTTAAAAAAATGATCGAAAAGAAATGTCAGAATAATTGGTTTATGGAGTTCTTTATTTCTCCAAAATACCGCATATACAGACATTTGATGGTTTTGGCTTACATGTGCGTATTCTTGATAAACTCAGAAGAACCAATTTTCATGGGCACACAAGAAGACATTATAAGACAGCTTACGTGGCAGATCTACTTTTTATTGATGTTTTACTTAAATATGTATGTTTTTATTCCTGTGTTTTTATATAAGGAAAAATATTTTTTATATCTCTTTTGCCTCATCACAATCATCATTAGCGGTTATCTCATTGCAACAAATATCACTGAAAGCCATATGAAAGGCTATCGATTTTTTAAAGGAGAATCTAAAAACACTTTCGATTTTTTTATTACAATGCACGTAGTTACGATGATGGTTTTTGCTTCCACATCAATTAAACTTTTTCAAAGATGGGCTCGGGATAACAATAAAATTAATGAATTAGAAAAAAATTCTCTTCAGATAGAATTGCGAGAATTGAAGAACCAAATCAATCCTCATTTTCTTTTTAATATGTTGAATAATGTTAATGTTTTGGTTCGGAAAGATCCAGAAAAAGCATCGAATATCATAATGAAATTGTCTGATTTTTTGCGTTATCAACTTTATGACAACAACCAGCATTCGATTTTGCTTTTATCTGAAATACAGTTTTTAAATGACTTTATGGAACTTGAAAAGACAAGGAGAGACGAATTCAATTTTTCGCTGGTCATAGAAAATGAAAACGAAGACAAGTCGGTGATTTCAAATTTGGTTTTACCGCCAAATCTGTTTATTTCATTTGTAGAAAATGCCATAAAACACAGTATTGATTTGGATAATCCTTCTGAAATGTGGACAAAATTTATAATTTTTGAGAATCAATTAAAATTTATCTGTGAGAATACGAAGCCGTCTGAAACTATTGAAAATTCAAAAAATAGCGGTTTAGGCCTAGCCAATATCAAGAGGAGACTGGAACTTTTGTATGTAAATGATTTCACATTAGAAATAAAAGAATCAGTAAATAAGTATAAAGTGACCTTAACTTTACCAATATGAATTGCATAATTGTCGACGACGAACCATTGGCAAGAGAAGGAATGCTTTTGTTGCTACAAGACATCCCTGAATTGAATGTCATCGGATGTTTTAACGGAGCCAAAAAAGCCAAGGAATTTATGGTTGACAATCATGTCGATTTGATTTTCTTGGACATTCAAATGCCTGGAATCAACGGATTGGAATTTGCGGAATCCATTTCAGAGAAAACGCTGCTTATCTTCACAACAGCTTATTCCCAATATGCCTTGAAAAGCTATGAAGTGGATGCAATTGATTATTTGGTCAAGCCGATTATCAAAGGAAGACTTGAAAAATCGATTAAAAAAGCTTTTTCCTATCACGAACTTTTATCGAATAAGGAAGAAAAAAGCACGCTTGAAAGTCTTGAAACCGATTATATGTTGGTCAAATCGGACAGGAAATTCCATAAGATTTTGTTCAAGGATATTGTTTATGTAGAAGGTTTGAAAGATTATGTCGTGCTTTATGTAAATGATTCCAAGATAATTACGGCAATGAATCTAAAGACGATTTCACAGCACTTGCCGGAAAATATTTTTATAAGAGTGAGTAAATCCTATCTGGTAAACAGCAGTTATATCGAATCGTTTGACAATCATACCATTTATATCAAAACCACAGAAATACCCATCGGAGAAGTGTTTCGGAAAAAGTTTTTGGAACAATATCTAGGGAAAAACATTCCCGACAAAATATAAATTAACCCTTTTATCATCAACCAATGAAATTAAAGTTTCTGCTTTTAACAGGCTTTCTATGCCATTTTGCAAACGGTCAAGAGAATCAAACAATCAAGGAAAATGCTACCAAAGCTGTGACGAATCGTTTCCCGTCAACACGACTTTTCGACTTGCAATACCAACACTATCTACCCACTGATTTTGATTCAGAATTGTTTGATGCACCATTTGAAAAAGGCGAAATCCAGAACCATTATCGTTTTAGTGCAAGTGCGAATCTTCCCATAATAATGAAACCGAAATGGAATATCACTACTTCATTACGCTACAGATACGAAGCTTTTGATTTAAATAATGTTGAAAATCGTCTGGATAATTCAATTCCAACTTATGATGAAAAACTGGATTACCATTATCTTTCAGGAGCATTGAGTTTTACCTATTTTTCTAGATTATTCAAGAAACCTTTTTTGTATAATGCAAGCATAATTGTTGACGGAACCGAAAAAGATGCCGAAAGAATCAAGGGGTTTTTCGGAGCCACAATAATTTTAAAGAAAACCGAAAGGACAACGATTGGTGTTGGTTTGATTGTTTTGGTTGACCCAACTTCGCCAGTTCCCGCTTCGCCAACCTTTATTTGGGAACATCAATTTAAAGATTCTCAGTGGAAATTGGATTTCATCTTGCCACAACGTTTTATGTTCAAGCGAAATGTGTTTAAGGACGGAAGATTGTCACTCGGAACCGAATTAAATACGAACGGATTTTATACCTACATCAATCAGCCCGGATTTGCAAAAGTGTATGATTATAGGGTTATAGAACTTAATTCGGGGCTGACTTACGAGCATAGTTTCAGTAATTCCCTGATTGCAAGTTTTAGAACAGGAATAGCGAATGTTTTCAATTCCAGGATTTCTGAAAGAGGTAAAAATACGAACGATTATATTTTTTCATCCCAACAAGATGGAACAGGATATTTCAGTTTGGGCTTTTCATTCAATCCAACTATTCAAAAGAAAAAGAAATAATCAGGCCATTTCGTCGATGAATATTTTTTTGATTAAAGCAATTTCATCTGCATAGATTGTTTTTTTTCTTGTGGCAAAATGCAAAGTATTTTCGAGCGGGACTTTTCCTTTCCATATCAATTTGATTTGTCCAGATTCTAATTCTTTTTTGCATAAGAAGTCAGGAATCACGGCAAGACCTTGACCACTGCTCAAACATCTTACGATAGAATTCAAATTCGGCACGATATAATTTGGACGAAAGTCTGGATGTTTATTGAAATTCAACTGCCAGAATCTTCGCAGGTGTTCCATGTCGCCAGTCGTTCCATACCATTTTTGTTGCTTGAGCCAGAATTCAATGGTTTCAACGTCATTTAGTTTTTCAATGGTTTGAAATTCTTTCTCATCCGTTTGATTTCCTCCAACAATTACAATGGTTTCCGATGAGAAGGGTTGATATTCAATCGAAGCTTTCGGAACCATTTGAGGCGTGATGATGATATCCAAAATTCCTTTTTCGAGATTCTCAACCATTTCCGGATATTCTCCAAAACGGATGATTACATTGAATGGGAGGGAAGCGATATATTGTTCCAAGGTAATCTGAAAGGTTTCAAAACACATTCCGATACTTATGGTTGGCGTATGTTTTTCGGTACTTCGCTGGAAATTTTTCTCGGCTTCTTCTAGTTTTGATAAAGCTTCAATGGTAAAATTATACAGCACTTTTCCTCTTTCGGTTGGGACCATTTTTCTTCCGGTTCGGTCAAATAATTTATAGCCGACATAATTTTCCAAAGAACTCAAGTGTAAACTCACTCCGGGTTGCGAAATAAACAAGACTTGAGAAGCCCCTGTAAGCGTTCCTGTTTTGTAGATTGCCTTGAAAGTTCGATACCATTCTAGATTTACCATGATTTTGCTATTATAATTCTGATGCAAAGGTATGAATTAAGTTATTTTAATAATAGCTATATCGGTTGTAATTTTGTCTCATCAAATTAAAAGAAAGAATTATGACTAAAATATTCATCATCAACGGAGGTCAAAAGTTTGGCCATTCAGGAGGAAAATTCAACGAAACAATTGCAGAGGCAACTTTAAATTTCTTTCAAAATAATTCAGCTTTTGAAGTAAAAACAACAGATGTAAACCACGATTATAATCCAGCCGAGGAAGTAGAAAAATATGTTTGGGCAGATGTAATTATCTATCACACGCCAATTTGGTGGTTTCAGTTGCCACACGGCTTCAAGAAATACATTGACGTAGTTTTTACTGAAGGTTACGCCAAAGGAATTTACATAAGTGACGGACGTTCGTCTAAAAATCCAGCCATCAATTACGGAACAGGAGGAACTTTACAAGGAAGAAAATATATGCTAACCACTTCCTGGAATGCTCCAAAGGAAGCGTTCACTTTGCCTGGCGAATTTTTCTCTCAAAAAAGTGTGGATGATGGGGTAATGTTCGGTTTTCATCGAATGAATGCTTTTACAGGAATGACGCATTTAGAATCGATGCATTTTCACGACGTTGAAAAAAATGCTGATGTTCCTAGAGATTTGGAATTGTATAAAGCACATTTGACAAAATTATTTTTAAACTAAAAACAGATTTAAATTATGAAAATAAACATAACAGCAATTATAAAAAGCAAGCTTGAAACCCTTGAAGAAACAAAAAATGTTTTAATAGAATTGGCTATCAAATCAAAAAAAGAAACAGCTTGCATTCAATATGATTTGCATCAGGATAACAAAAAGCATGACTTATTTATTCTTCATGAAATTTGGGAAAGTGAAGAAGGATTGGCTTTGCACGAAACACAATCTCATTTTTTACAATTTATTACTAAAGCTCCAGAGTTTTTGGCTGAACCAGTTTTGGTCTATAAAACCAATAAAATTGCATAAAAAATTGTATCTTACCATTAAAAAAGTATGAAAACGATTAAAATTCTCCCCGTAATTTTTTTCTTATTTTTCACAATAGGAAGCACAGCTCAAGACATCTCGAAAAAAAGATACATCAAGGTTCCGGAAGGTTACTTGATGGTTTTGCTTCAAGGTGATGACATTTTAAAGCAACTAGAAACTTTCGCAATTGCAGAAAAAATTCCGTCGGCTAATTTCACAGGAATGGGTTTTGTGAACATGACGTTCGGATTTTTTGATTTCTCGAAGAAAAAATTTGATCCAAAAGAATTTAAAGATATGGAACTGGCAAGCATGAACGGAACAATCGCTTGGCAAAAAGAAAAACCGTCGATTCATGCACATGGAGTTGTCACCGATAAAAATTTTCAAGCTTTTGGTGGTCATATTCTGGAGGGAACTGTTGGAACGGGTTCTGTAGAAATCATGATTCTTGTTCACGATCAGACTCTGGAACGAAAGCATGAAACCTATATTGGTGCAAATGTGCTTTGCATCGACAAATGTAAATAGGCATAAAAAAAGAGCAACATTTTAAATTTGTTGCTCTTTTTTTTATTCGTTGCTTTCAGAAGTGTCTTCAACCGTATCGTCATATTTATGAAAATCATCCGTGTCGTCGAATGCTTCATTTGGATCATAAGGCGAATCCTGATTTAATTCAGGGTCGTCTATTTTTCTTTTCTCTTTATCATCGCTGAAAAAGAATTGATTTGAATTTTCCATAGCGTTTCATTTTTAATGGTTGCCTTTAAATTTGGGTTTATTGGCCACCTTGTTGGGATCAGTATCGGCATCTTCATCATTTGTAAGCGATTTTCCGTCCGGTTTATTGTTGAAATCGAGATTGACTTTGGAGTCAACTTCTTCTGGATTATCGGCTAATTTTCCTAGAAGATCGCCTTTCTCTTTTGTGTTATGGTGATCTGGATTGAATTTATCTTTTTCCATAGCTTTTTAATTTAAAAATTATCTACAAATACCCTAGAAGATAGTAGATGATGATAAAAACGATGATAGTTCCTATGCATCCGCCACCTAGTTTTTTGGCTCCCCATCCTGCAAGTATTGTTTTAAAAAATCCGTTCATAGTGTTTTATTTTAGTTAGTTTGGTTATTGGTTTTTGTCGACATTTTGATTTTTATCATCAAAATCTGGTTCTCCTTTGATGAATTTGGAATCCACATCATAATTTTCGTCATTGGTCAAGGTTTCGTCATGTTCCTTATATTGTTTCTCTCTTGTGGCATTTCTAATATTGTCTGGATTTCTTTGATTGGAATGTTTGTAGTTTTCCTGTCCATCATGGTTGATTTGACCGGGGTTTACTTTCCCTAATTTTCCTCTTCCTTTCGAACTGTTGTTGTTTAGAGTTCCCATAGCTTTATTGGTTTAAATTAATAATATTATAAAATTAAAGCCTTATTATCTGTTTCGGTTATGCAATTTTAAAGAAATGTTACACAATTAAATTTGAATACTAGAAATAAAAAAACCTATAAGTTTTTGATTCTTATAGGTTTTCCGTGCAATAAATGTAAAATGGTATTTTTATACTTTAACAATTCAAACGTTCCAATTCATAGAAATATTCATTTGGGTCGTAATCCAAATCATAATCCATTTCATCTTCGTCGTAATTATCGTTGATACTGATAATGTTATTCAAATCAGTATCTAGGTCTTGATTCGCATCAATAGTGGTGTAAATAGTTTCCATAAGTATGTGTTTTGAGGTTCATGACAAATTTCATAAAACTATCTAAAACATTTCTTACAGAGTTTTTTCTAAAAGTTATAGGATTCAAATTATTTAATATTTTCCACTTAATAAGGCACCACCAATTGCTGATTTTGCTTCAATTCCAAGTTTTTTCATCATTTCATAAGTAGTACATACCGCTGCAGATGTAACTGGTATTCCGATTTCTTTTTCAATTAAATCAATTGCTTCCAAAGAAGGCATCTGAACACAGGCTGAAACCACTAAAACGTCAATTCCTGTTAAATCCAATCGCTTGTAAATTTCCAAAAGATTCATAGGATCTTGTGCAGCGACCTCCAAATTGTCTGGAATTTCAAGTGCGATACTTTCCTTGACTTCAAAACCTTGATGTTCGATATAATCAACAACCATATCCGTCAAAGGTCTCATATAAGGTGTAATGATGGATATTTTCTTGGCACCTAAAACTTTCAATCCGTTAATCAAGGCTCCAGCAGAAGTCACGATTGGAGTAGGAAAGTCGTTGGCTACTGTTTCCTGATGTAAATTCACTTCCGAAACGCAATGATAACCGCGGCCCATGCTCATAATGGCAACCAAACACGCATAACCCATAACATCTACATGAGCATCCGAAAGTTCTTGGGCACATTTTAAGCTCATTGCATCCATGGCTTCAAGTTCTTCCTTTGTTACTTTCTTCATTCGCATTCGGCTTGAATGGAAGGTAAAACGTTCTGGTAAAATGGTTTCCCTAGACCTGAAAATCGCTGGGATTTCGGTTTCCATTGTTACGTTTGATGATGGAACTATTTGTCCTATTCTGTATTTTTTCATCTTTGTCTTAAATTTTAAATTTTACCGCAAAGGCACAAAGGATTCGCAAAGTTCGCTAAGCTCTGAACTAAAAACTGTGACTGCGACTGAAAACTAAATCTCTTTAACTGTATTTACAATTGTCCCAATTCCTTCGACCGTAGCTTCTACAACATCACCATCCCACATCCATTCTTGAGGATTTCTTCCGGCTCCAACACCTGATGGTGTTCCTGTTGCGATAATGTCTCCAGGTTCAATTGTGAAAACAGTACTTAAATCTTCGATCAAATCGTTTATGTTGAAAAGCAAGAATTTTGTGTTTGAATTTTGTTTTTCAACACCATTCACTTTCAAAGATAAATTCAAATTGTGAGGGTTTCCAATTTCGTCTGCTGTAACCAAATATGGTCCCATTGGTGCGAAAGTATCTTGACCTTTGGAAACAATCCATTGTCCTTCGCGACGGCAATCACGTGCCGAAATATCATTAATTACGGTATAGCCAAAAACATAATCCATTGCATCTTCTTTGGCAACGTATTTTCCTTTTTTGCCAATAACAACTGCCAATTCAACTTCCCAGTCCAACTGTTGTGTCAGTTTTTTGTTTAATAAAATATTGGTATTTGTAGCTGTAACTGTTGTTGGCGGTTTAGAAAAAATAATAGGTTTTTGAGGCAATTTTCCTGTCGTATCCAATGTTCGTGCACTTTCTGCAACGTGTTCGGTATAATTCAATCCAATTCCGATGATGTTTTTTCTTGGCGTTGGAATAGGAGCAAGGACGGTAATTTCGTCCATTGAATAGGAAACTTCAGCTAGGGATTCGGCATCAATTTCGCTTAAAAATTCATTGATTTCAGGAATTACTTCAAGTCCCATGTCAATCAATTCAAGCATATCTGACGGAAGAGGGAAATTTACGCTTTCGCCAAAATCTTCCATATCCACCACTTGATTGTTGTGCAAAAATCCTAATCTTGGTTCTGATGTTGTTGTTTTGTAAGTAAGTAGTTTCATTTAATTTATTTGTTTTTTAACTCCGACAGAGTTTTGAATCGGAGTTGTATAGTCGTTATTTTTTAATCGATTATTTAGTTAAAATGGTTTCAGCTCTAGCCCTGACTGGAGGGAAAATCCTTTTTATTTTTTTCTTTAAAAAATAAAAAGATTTGGAAGGAAGGCAGGAAAATGGTTTCCAAAAACGCCTAAAGCTTCGCTTCTAAATAAATTGAAAACCGTTATTTTCAGTATAATTTTGCTCTTGATACAATCCTAATTTTTCAATCACTGGCAAATCATTAAAAGAAAATAAGCAAGCATCTTCTGTTTCGGATAAGTTTACATGTTCGTGCAAAGCCCATGACGGAACACAAAAAATATCGCGTTCTTTCCAGTCGAAACGCTTTCCGTCGATGATGGAATAGCCTTTTCCTTTGGCACATTGATACACAAAAGAACCTGTATGTTTGTGAGCTTTTCCTTTGAAACCAGCTGGCAATAATTGCATCGAAGCTCCCATAGTTTGCATCACGTGACCACCTGTTAGTGGGTTTGAATAGTTCATTAGAATTCCATCAAAAGGAGAAACTTCCTTGATTTTAGAAGCTTCAACCAAGGCTGGATAAACCGATTTCCAAGCGTATTTGAACAAAGGAGAATAGGGTTTGTCCCATTTTTGGCCTGAAGGTAATAGTCCAGATGAACCACCATAAGTAATTGGGGAATAGTTTATTGGGGTTTCTAAAGGTTGCTTTCCGTCAAAAACGGCATAATCATTTGCCTCCAAAGCATTTACCAACGGAATATCCAAACCGTCTTGCCAAATACACGTTTTTCCGTTTTCGGCAACTCCGTGTTCGTGCCAGGTAGAATTTGGTGTAATCACAAAATCGTTGACTTCAAAAGTGATCTTGTTTCCATCCACAACGGTATATCCGCCTTCGCCTTCCATAATGAAACGCAAAGCCGAAGCCTTGTGACGATGGGCCGAAGTGCTTTCGCCAGGTCGTGTAACCTGAATTCCGGTGTACAACCAGCCAACGGCAGCCGAAACATCTTTTCGCTTGTCGTTGACCAAATAAACCACGCGACGTCCCGCTTTTTCAGGTGTCACCAATTCAGAGGATTTCAAAACTAAATCCCTCAAATCATCGTATTTCCAGAGCATTGGCACTGATGAAGTTCTCGGTTCCCAAGGCTCAATATCATTCGCAACCGTCCACAAAGCACCGGCACCAAGGGTTTCGAGTTCCTTATAATAGGCTTCGAGCTCTGGAGTATCTTGCACTCTGGCTCTTCCAATTACGTCGTCGTTGTGTTTTCCTTCCATAATTTTATATTTTGGAGCAAATCGCTCGGGCTTTTTCAGAATCCATATTCCCGCTTTCCGAAGTAGTTTTTGTTCTGAACCCCAGAACAAAAAGCTACTTTCTCCAATCGGGGCTATTTAATTAATCATAGTTTTGGCAACCGTAGAAAATTACTTTTTGTTGAAATCCTCATGATTATCCACAAAAGTAATCTTCCTTGTTGGAGCAACATTCACTCTCAAATCAAAAATATCAAAACGGTTGTAATGTCCGAGGATATCGTGCATTTGTTTTGGCTGAATGCATTTTTCCAAATCGATATCAGCATATACAATTCCTTCTTCATCAATCAAAGGTTCACCAATTACAGCTCCGTTCGGACCAATAAATCCTGAAAAAGCCGAACTTTTCCGTGTCAACAATTCATCTACATTTGGAACATCTTCACGCAAGGCATCCTTTATTTCCTGTGAAATTGTTGAACAGGAAACTATTGTAAACAATTTGCCTTCAAAGGAATGGGCTGCCGCTCGAATTTTGATCGCTTCGGCCATATCGTAATCGGGTGGGGCAACCGGCAATGAAATATAATTCGCAATGTGAATCAATTCGCCTTGAGCTAACAATGTAAAACGGGCCAAAGTATTGGTGTTTTCGCCACAAGCCAAAGTTCCAATTGGACCAATTTCAGTATTATATACTTTTAGGGAAGAACCGTCACCACTTGTCCAGGTAAGCTTTTCTGCCCAGGTTGGCACTAGCTTTCGGTGTTTTCCTATTACTTCACCTTTATTGTTAATAATCAAGTTTGTATTATAGATTTCGCCATAACTGTCGCCACGTTCATTGATTCCAATTACAACATGGCAATTGTATTGCTTTGCGGCTTCAAATAAAGGTTGCATGGCTTCATCGCTAACTTTTACGGCACTTTTGTATAAGGCTTCGTACCATTTGCTTCCTTGAACAGGCGTCATAATCCAATTCCAATACGGATAACCTGCAACAAATACTTCCGGAAAAGCAATAAGATTCGCACCATTTGAAGAAGCTTCTTTTATAAATGAAACCGCTTTTTCAATAGTTTTTTCTACGTTTAAAAAAACGGGTGAAGTTTGAACGGTTGCTGCTTTGAATTTTTTAAATTCCATTTTTGTTGTATTAAGATTGGAGTATTAAGACAGAACAAATTTTGATATCTTTTCTTTCATTTCTTCCGAAAATGATTCGGCTTTTATACCGCCACGATTATCTTTGAAAGCTACATTTACCAAAGTTACTTCTCCTTCTAAGCATATTTTTCCTTCTTCGTCTTCAAATTTAAAACCGCATAGGAGTGAAGCACCTCCAATATTTTTTACCCAAAGCGATTTCGTTAAAATTTCTCCCAAACGAGCTGCTTTTTTAAATTGCACTTTTAAATCGACCGTAGGAATCCCATTGGTTTCATGTATTTTAGAAAAAGGTCGTTCCAAGGCTTCTTCGAACCAATCTTCCACCAAATCATTCAGCATTTCCAAGAACCTTGGATAGAAGACAATTCCGGCATAATCAACGTGTTTGAAACGTATTTTTTCTTTTTTTATAAAATAATTGCTCATTTTGTTTTGCTAATTTTTTAATTTAAATCGTTGAATCTTGCCTGTTTCCGTCTTTGGTAAACTTTCAATAAAACGTATTTCTCTTGGATATTTATAGGGAGCGGCAACTTCCTTGAACCAATCCTGGATATGCTTTGCAAACTCTGAATTAGCCTTTGCTTGCTCTTTTAAAACAATATAAGCACAAACCAGCATTCCTCTTTCTTCATTCGGCAAACCAACCACGGCACATTCGGCAATGTCATCGTGTGTCAACAAAACACTTTCAACTTCGATTGCCGCAATATTATAACCTGATGAGATAATCATATCGTCGCCACGGGCTACGAACCAAAAATAACCGTCTTCGTCCTTGCGGAAAATATCGCCTGTGATGTTCCATTTATTCTGAACATATTCTTTTTGTTTTTCTGTAGAATTCAAATATTTGCAACCTGTAATTCCTCGAATCGCTAATCTTCCAGGCTCATTTACAGCAACTTCATTTCCCTTTTTGTCTACGATCTTAGCTTCATAACCACGAATTGGCAAACCGGTGGCACCTTTTCGCATGTTTTCTTCATTTGATGATATAAAAATATGAAGTATTTCGGTAGAACCAATACCATCAATGATTTTTAATCCTGTGGCTTCGTACCAATCTTCCCAAACCTTTAAAGGCAAAGCTTCTCCGGCTGATACACATTTTCGCAACGACGAAATATCAAATTCTTTCACTTTAGAAGTGATAACTCTCCAAGCTGTTGGTGCTGTAAAACAGATAGTTATCTTGTACTCTTCTATCGCTTTAAGCAAAAGTTCAGGCGATGGTTTTTCTATTAAAAAGGTGGAAGCTCCATAGTAAAATGGAAACAAAACCAATCCACCAAGTCCAAACGTGAAACCCAAAGGTGGACTTCCTGTGAAAATATCGTGTGCTGTTGGTTGCAATGAATATTTGGGAAAAGCTTCGCAAATCAATAGAATATCTTTGTGATAATGTGAGGTCATTTTAGGTTTTCCGGTGGTTCCAGAAGTAAATCCTATAAGACAAATTGATGTTGAAAGTGTATGATAATTATGAAAAGTTGTAGGTTTTGAAGCCATCAATTTTTCCAAATCAGAGGTATTTTCATTCAAACCATCGTAAGTGCAAACATTTTTCAAAAAAGGAGAATTTACAAGATTCATTTCGTCGCACAATCTGATATCACAAAAAGCATGTGATATTTCGGCACTTTCGATCATGACCGATAATTCCTTTTCTCGTAAAAGAGGCATGGTTGCCACAACGATTCCGCCAGCTTTTAAAATAGCAAACCAACAAGCTACAAACATCGGATTGTTAGCCGAACGGATCAAAACGCGATTACCTGAAACAAATCCTAAATCATCTACTAAAACGTGTGCAATCTGATTGGATTTTTCGTATAAATCTTGAAAAGTCCATTTTTCTGTAAAGGTTTGAATTGCGATAGCATTTCCTCGACCTTCCTTTATATGATTGTCAAGTAATTTATCTACACAATTAAGATTTTCTGGGAATTCAAAATCAGGATGACTCCAGATGTAGTCAGGCTGTAAATCCTCTGAAGGAAGATGATTATGGGCGAAATTATCTTGGTAGTGTTTCATTTTAATTTAATTTCTCGCTAAGACACAAAGTCGTAAAGGTTGGTCTTAATACTTTATCTTAATACTTTACTTATGCGATTCTGGTTTCAATGCTTTCTTCATTCCTTCGACCATTTTTCGTTCTCCTGCTTTCATTGGGTAAAAATGAGGAAGTGCTATCTTATATTGAACTGGAACATCGTTGCTTTCAAATTGTTCATAAGCTTGGGCATTCCGAACGAAATTCGGCTCTAGAAGCAATGTTTTCCCTAAGGCTACCAAATCGGCTCGACCGTTTAATAAAATGGTATTAATTTGGTCAATGTCTTGAATGTATCCAGCCGTAATAGTTGGAATATCAACCGTATTTCGAATAGCTTCGGAAAAAGGTGTCTGCCACATCCTGCCAATTGCTGGTTTTTGATGCGAAACCGTATTTCCTGTTGAAACGTTTATGATATCAGCTCCAGCGTTTTTAAAAGCTTCGGCAATTGTAAAAACATCTTCTTCTGTGATTCCGTTTTCGGCCCAATCTGAAGCCGAAATCCTTACTGACATTGGTTTGTCTTGATTGAAAACCTTTCGCATTTCATTGAAAACCCTTAACGGGAATTTCAATCTGTTTTCGATGCTTCCGCCGAATTCATCCTTACGAATATTGGTTAAAGGGGATAAAAAAGAAGCCAATAAATAACCGTGATGAGCTTGCAATTCCATCATATCAAATCCTGCTTCATCGGCATTTTTTGTAGCTTGGACAAATTGAGCAACTATTTCATCCATATCCGAAAGAGTTATTTCTTTTGGAATACTTAACTTTTCATTGAAAGCAATTGACGAAGCCGAAATCAAGTTCCAACTGTTTTCCAAAGGTTCGTTTGTTCCTTCCCAAGGTTTTTTGATGCTTCCTTTTCGACCTGAATGACCAAGTTGGATTCCTATTTTTGTAGAAGTGTTTGTATGAATGAAATCAACTAATTTTTTCCACTCAACTAATTGTTCATTAGTATATATACCTGTACAACCTAAAGTAATTCTTCCTGTTTGGGAAATAGCAGTCATTTCGGTTAAAATCAATCCTAAACCTCCAATTGCACGATTCGTATAATGGGTAAAATGCCAATCGTTTATAAGTCCATCTTCGGCAGAATATTGTCCCATAGGAGCCATCACAATCCTGTTTTGCAGTTCCATTTTTCGTAATGAAAAAGGAGTGAAGGCGGCCGGTGTTTTTAGATTTTCGATTCCACGTTTTGTATTGAATTCATTCAAGACCTTTTCTGGAAAGGATTTGTCACGAAGGGCAAGATTTTCAAACGTTACCTTCTTGGCACGCGTCATCACGCCAAAAGCAAATTGATAGAAATCGTGTTTAATGTGACGGTCCATGTTTTCGAACCATTCGAGCGAGACGTTGGCAGCGTGCTGGATCATTTCGACACGGTTTCGACGGAGCTGTTCGTATTTGGCGAAAGCCTTGTCTTTATCAGTGCCAAATTCAACAATGGAATCGGACAAAGCAATGGCACATTCCATAGCGAGTTTTGTTCCCGAGCCTATTGAATAATGGGCTGTAGCCTTGGCATCTCCCAATAAAACAATGTTATCCTTGTACCAAACATCGTTAGTAATAGCTGGAAATTGACGCCAATGGGATCGGTTTGAAATCAGGCCGTGACCATCTAATTCTTCGGCAAATATTTTAGAAATCCTGTCGATTGTATCTTCTTCATTTGTAGTTTCAAAGCCTGCGTTTTCCCAAGTTTGTGGACTGCATTCGAAAATCCAAGTGCTCATTCCTTTTTGGTATTGGTAGGAATGTGCTACAAAAGTTCCGAAAGCGGTTGTTCTGAAGAAATAAGTAAAGGCATCGAGCGGTTTTGTAGAACCCAGCCAGACGAATTTATTTTTCTTTAATTCGGTTTTTGTGCCAAAATCAGATGCAAATTTATCTCTAATTGCACTGTTGATACCGTCACAAGCCACAATATAATCAGAATCCTTGAAATGGCTTAAATCATCAACATTGTGTTCGAAATGAAGATTGACGCCTTCTTCACGGCATCTTTGCTGTAACAATTGCAACAACGTTTTTCGGGAACAGCCACAAAAACCGTTTCCAGCGATGTTGACTGTTTCACCATTTCGGGCTACTACGATATCGTCCCAATAGGCAAATTCATTTCGGATTAAATCATACGATTTTGTATCTCGGGTTAGGAATTCGCCCAAAGTTTCATCAGAGAATACTACGCCAAAACCAAAACTATCATCGGCTTTGTTTCGTTCATAAATGTCGATTTGACAATCGGGAAGTGCTTTTTTGGTAAGTATTGAAAAGTAAAGTCCGCCTGGACCTCCACCTATAATTGTAATTTTCATTTTAATTTCGTTTGACAGAGAAAATTTCTCCTAATTTAGAATAACCTGACCCAGCAAGTCTTGAAATGGGACTGTATTTTTCCATATTAATTTTATAATCGTCCAGTAAAACGCTTTCGTGGAAATGGAACATAACGACTTTTCCAACCATGATGGTTTGACCGCCAAATCTGTTGTTTTCAAGGGTATAATGATGAACCAATTCACATTCCATCGAAATAAGGCATTCCTTGACACGTGGCGGTTTTATTTTTACAGAAGCAATTGGAGTGACACCAGCATGATCGAATTCGCTTTCGAGAGAAGGAATAGATTGGGCTGTCATGTTCATTTGCTCCACCAATTCTTCGGTTACCATATTGACAACAAACTGTTTTGTTGCCAGGACATTGCTTAAAGTATCTCTGTTTGCGTTTGGAGAACCGGAAGCGGAGAACATGACGTGAGGAGGATCGTCGCCAACGGCATTGAAGAAAGAAAAAGGGGCGAGGTTGAGTATTCCATCTTCGCTTATTGAAGATATCCAGCCAATTGGACGTGGAATAATCGCGCCAGTAAGTAACTTGTAAATGGCTTTTTGATCCAGCTCGTCAGGATTGAATTCCATATTATTGTTGTTTGCACAAATAAAAGAAAATTTTATGAATCATTTTTAATGATTTTTGTTATTTGTGGGATAAAAATAAGGAATATGGAATTTTATCCTACTACTTTGGCTACGTATAAATACCTATTTTTTCATACTTCTTTTGATATTAAGATTTAATAGCATTATTTTGTTAGTGATTCACCAAAAAAATCAACCAAAAACAATTAAACCTATGACACTAAATCCGATTAACTTAGAGGTTGCTCAAAAATGGGCAGAGAAATGGAACAATGATGTAAATATTCTTAAAGGAATAAAAGCATTTAAGATTCCAGGAAAAAATATAACAGCTTTAATGAATCAACCTGGAACAGTTGACATCAGAACCTATCTTGCTGTTAAAGACAACAACGAACCCACTGTTTTGGTTGTTGGAGTAGATGCGAATGGGAATGATATGATTGATCCTGCCAAGGGATTCCACATCTATGATTTTGCAGAACCTTGTCCGAGCTGTTGCAACAATGGACCTTCACACATCAACCGTCTTTAAAACATTTTCTTGTGCAGAGATATATTGCTGATTTCAATTATTTGTTGTTATTGATCAATTTGGTTTTGTTGTTATCTCAATTTAAGAAATACAACAGGACAATGAGAATCTTCACGTTCTATATGCTTGTTATTGCAGTTATCCAGCTGACAACGCGATATTACAGTAGAAACGGCCTAAACAATTTGTTCTTGTCGCATTTTTATTTTATACTTCAGTTTGTGTTGCTGAGTTTGTTTTATAAAACTATCTTACCCGTTATTTCACAGAAAAGAAGTGTAGTAGCGGGGTTATTTTTGTGTTTTATAATCTTAGGTATTCAATATTATCTCAACCCTTCACTTTTTTATACTTTCAATTTATTGGAAATTTTCATCACTTCATTTTTGATATTGATTTATGCCTTGTTTCATTTTTACAATATATTGGCCGAGAGCAAACAATATTATTACCTAAATACGGGAATTTTCATCTATATATTTGGAAGTACGGTACTGTTTATGTCAGGTGATATTTTGAGTACAATTGAACCCTCTTATGGAAAAATCATCTATACCTTGAATGGTTTTCTATATGTTGTTTATCAGGTTTATATCTTTATAGAATGGAGAAGAATCAAGAAAGCCGATTCTGTGATTGTTTAAACCTTCACGCATATCCATAAAATTTATATCTTTAACATCTATAAATTTTTTCTTTAGCCCAACAAAATGCAGGTCACCCCAAACGCAGAACAATTTATTGAGGCAGTTGTCTATACTTTTGTAGCTTTTGTGTTAATGGCTGTTTCGTTATTGTTGTTTTTTTATTATTCTCGAAAAAAAATCCTTAAAAAGGAATTGGAGAAAAAAGATTTGGAATTAACACATCAGCTAAAACTTCTTGAAGCAACCTTGGAAACACAAGAAAAAGAACGCCAAAGAATTGCACGAGATCTTCACGATGATATTAGTTCCAAACTAAATATTATATCATTAAATGCTCATTTGTTGGCCAGTAAAAACCTTCCCGAAAAAGATTTTGATGAAATAAGTTCCAATATAATTTTGATTACAGGACAAGTTTTGGAGAACTCACGCCGTATCGCACATGATCTCTTGCCACCAATTCTCGATAACTTTGGACTCCATGCAGCGTTGGAAGAACTCTGTCATTCCAATTGCCAAGGCGAGATTATGAACGTGACATATAACAATCCAAAAGAACAAATTGCTTTTGAAAAAATTGATACCAAAGGACATCTGCATGTTTTCAGGATCATACAGGAACTCATCAACAATTCTATCAAGCACGGAAAAGCTTCTAAAATTCGGATTGAAGTTAAAAATGAAAACAATATTTGTCATATTCATTATTCGGATAACGGAATTGGCTTTAACATAAAACAAGCCGAGGCCAAAAACGGCATCGGAATGAAAAACATTAAAAGCAGGACAGCTTTTTTGAATGGAAAATTCGAAATAAAGAGTATTGAAAACAAAGGTATAATGGCTAAACTATCTTTTTAATGTCCGAAAAAATTCAGATCATAGTGGTAGATGATGAAGTCCTTTTTAGAAAAGGCATCATCTTCTTGCTCGAAAGGAAGAAAAACATCAACATCGTTTTTGAAGCTGGAGATGGCGAAGAGCTTATCGAATATCTCAATAAGGCAAAAGTCCTACCTGATATTATCTTGATGGACATCAATATGCCGATTATAAATGGTGTTGAAGCCACGAAAACAATCAGAAAGGAATTTCCGGAAATCAAAATCATAGCCTTAACCAGTTATCACACCCCTTTGTTTATAGCAAATATGATCCAGGAAGGAGTTGCATCTTATCTTATAAAAAATGCACATCCTGACGAAATGATCAAAACCATCAGCGAAGTTGCCAATAAAGGTTTTTATTACAATGAAAATGTACTAAAAGTCTTGAGCGATAATTTTTCTCCCAATAAAAAAATACTGAACATATTGAGCGATGATTTTCTTACTTCTCGCGAAAGGGAAGTCCTTGAATTAATTTGCCGTCAACACAGTACAGCCGAAATTGCAGAAAAAATATTTATCAGCCCCAGAACAGTTGAGAGCCATCGAAATAGTCTTCTTTTAAAGACACAAACCAAGAACGTCGCGGGTTTAGTAGTATTCGCTCTTCAAAATAAAATCGTTCAACTTTAATTTATTGTAATCTTTTTCTTTGTTTTGGTGATTAAAAAATCCGTATTTATACGGATTGTGGGATTAAATACTTTACCCGAAATTTACATCAGTAAAAAACCCAACACCAAACCTAAAAAAGATTTATCATGATTACATTACTATTTTCAGGACGAAGTGCTTCTGTAATGAGGGCTGTCGAAAAAGCGAATGAAATCCTTGCAAGCGATACTTTTTATGAAACAATAGCATCGCTTCCGCAAATGTCGAACACAACGTTATCCTCTCCGGAAATTGCAAAAATATTAAAGACAACCGATCGAAAGATAACTGTTGCTACCTATTGGAATCCTTTTGGTGCTGTAACCAAGACAATGAATTCCTATCGATTTGATGTGAATACTAATAAAATTAGTTGTGTCACTGCATATGCCGTCAATACGCTTATTAATCAAACTATTCAAGTAATTGCTTTGCTGGGAAATAATATAAATTTCTCTAATTCAGAACATTATAATGAAGAAGAGGAAAATGCTTTTCCGTGGAGAATAGGAGAAATTGCCGAAATTATTTCTCGGAAAACAAGACGGTTTGCATAATCAAATGCAATGTGCCTTTTTAAAATGAGTTTTTAGAATCTAGTTTGTTATAGTTAAGTTCCGTTTCCTAAAAAGCGGAACTTGGTAAAGCCGTTACTTTTGTAGCGGCTTTTTTAATTCTATGAATTCATACGTCTGTAAACTTCAATTATATGAATTAGGAAACTTTTAGCAATTCGCAACAATCAAATGTTAAAATTTAATTGTAATTTAGAATCTTCTAACCCCAAGAAACTATTAATCCTAATAATTAAAATCATTTCTATATGAGATTATCCATCGAAAGAAAAGCGGTAAAAGTATATCCTGACCCAAAACGTGTCATTGCTCGATATTTTTTTAACGGCGAAGAAAGAGCAATGTTTTTGGTCAGTAAAATAATGGAAATGAGCAATGAAGAGGTGTTTTCTATTGTTTCTCCCTTGTTGCAGGATTTTTCAAAACGACATAGAAACATCACCAAGAAATTACTGAAACATTGCGAAAAAGTAAGGCATTGCATAGAAAAAAGTGGTGCCGATTTCGAGCAGATGAATATTTATACCAAATATCTGATTGGAGCCTATTTCACGCATGAATATTCCATAGAATCGGCTGCGTTTTTTAATCCATCCATAATTTTAGATCCCGATCAAAGTCATCTTGAAGATGGACAGTCACGCTTGATTATAAGCTTTCGAGCCGTTGGAGAAGGACACATTTCATCTGTGGTTTTTCGTCGGGCAATGATTGACAAGAACATGAACATCATTGTGATTCCTGCCGGAAACTATGTTGATGAAGCCGAGAAAATGCATCAGATGATTTATCAGAAGAGCCTCTTTTTGAAAAAAGGCGAGGAAGCTGACATAAATTCAGATTTCCTAAAAGATGTAGATGAACGACTTGAAGAGCGTTTTGATTATGAAAGCTTAAAAAAACTTGTTCTTCAAGCAAAAGAGCAAACCAAGGACGAGAAAACCATCAAGCAATACAATCAAATTTTAGCCTTGTCAGACAGTTATAGAAAAATAAGCTTTTCGAGGGATACTGATATCAGTGACAGGGTTATTTTTCCAATCTCCGACTTTGAAAGCAAGGGAATTGAAGATGCCCGATTTGTAAAATTCACAAAAGAAAACGGTCAGACGGTTTATTATGCGACTTATACCGCTTATGATGGCGTTCACATCATGCCAAAGCTTTTACAGACGACTGATTTCTACGATTTTAAAACTTCTCCTTTGAATGGGGAAGGAGCCAAGAATAAAAATCTCGCTTTATTTCCTCGAAAGATAAACGGAAAATTCGTAATGATGTCACGCATAGATGGTTGGAACAATTATCTGATGTATTCCGATAATATCAATATTTGGGACGATCCCATAAAAATCCAGAGTCCGCTTTACCCTTGGGAATTAGTTCAAATAGGAAATTGTGGTTCACCAATTGAAACCAAACACGGATGGCTCGTTATGACACATGCAGTCGGACCAATGAGACGTTATTGCATTGGAGCTTCATTATTGGATCTGGAACATCCGGAAAGAGAAATTGGTCGTTTGAGAGAACCTTTGATCATGCCAAATCCAGACGAACGCGAAGGATATGTTCCGAATGTGGTGTATTCTTGTGGTTCAATTGTTCATAATGGAGAATTAATTATTCCTTATGGATTGTCTGATCATAGTTCGGGTTTTGCAAGCGTTAATTTGGAACTTCTTTTAAATAGATTGATGAACGGAGGTTAATCTTCAATCCTCTAAAAAATATACAAACGGATAGAGCTTTAGGTTTTATCCGTTTTTTATTTATTGGCAATATTTATTATTTCAATAAAAATTTACTACTAAAATTAGGTAGTACATAAAAATAACAAATATTTTTTACACTTTCCTTTTTTATATATTTGCTAAAATAGTATATTTATGCAAAATTTATATACATGGAGATTTTAGCGTGTCCAAAGTGTCAGGATAATCACATCGTTAAAAGTGGAATCATCAAAGACAGGCAAAGGTATTTGTGCAAAAAATGCAACTACTTTTTTACAGTCAATAAAATCGGAAAAAAGATTGATAACTACTATGTTACCAAAGCCCTACAACTTTATTTAGAAGGCCTGAGTTTTCGCGAAATCGAACGTATAATTGGGGTTTCGCACGTTACGGTTAGCAATTGGATAAAGGAATTCAATATCAAGAAACCTGCTCAAGCAGATTATCATCCAACCTATAAGATTTTCAATCATTTAGAACTAATTGAATACCTCAAAAACAAAGACCAACTATCGGGTGCCGGAATGATTATTACCGAACTTGGCGATAAATTTATGCTTATAAAATGGGAGCGTTTCAAGGACTAACTATACTACTTTACAATTATATATATTAAAATATTTCTACAACGATATAATTATGCAATTTGGTACTGTCGAAAGACAAATTAACCCCTAACCAAGAAGCATTATGAAACGAATTTATCTGATAGCAGCTTTGGTCTGCTTTACAGCGAAGTCTTTCTCGCAAGGTTCACCAGATTATGGTGCAGGAATGAAATTCAACTTAAAGGAAGATGGTTCCAAATACCTCAGGGTTTTGGCTTGGAATCAAGTCTGGTTACGTTCTACACAAATGAATCCCGGAACGATGATCAATGGAGAAGAAGCTTCCTCAAGCACCGACATCGGAAACAGACGACTCAGGATTCTTCTTCATGCCCAAGTTTCTCCACGTTATATGATTGTAACGCATTTCGGAATAAACAATCAAACTTTTACAAATGGTGGTGCTGCAGGAACTGCAGGAACCGGAGGCTATGGACAAGGAAAAAAACCAGGCTTGTTTTTTCACGATGCATGGAACGAATATGCTTTAGTTCTTCCTCAAGCTGATAAAAAATTCAGTCTTTCTCTTGGAGGTGGTTTACATTATTATATGGGACTTTCGCGTATGACGATGTCATCAACCTTAAATTATTTGGCTATTGATGCCCCAATTTTCAATTGGCCTTTGATTGAAAACTCCGATCAGTTTGCCCGTCAAGGCGGATTATTTGCAAAAGGGAAATATGGAAAATTTGAATACCGTGTGAGTTATAACAAACCTTTCGCAACAAATTTGGCTCCAGCCGATGTTCCAACTTCTGATTTGGCAGTTGCAGTTGATAATAGTGGCAATACAAAATGGTCGAAAGCAGGTTATTTTGAATATCAATTTTTTGATATAGAATCAAATGTATTGCCCTATAAAGTTGGTTCCTACTTAGGAACCAAGAAAATGTTTAATATTGGGGCTGGATTCTACAATGCTCCAAATGCAACCAGGACTTCGGTTGCTGGGAATGTTGAAAAGCATGATATCACACTACTTTCTGCCGATGTTTTTTTGGATATGCCAATCGGGAACCCGGAAAAGAAAATGGCCATAACAGCATACAGTGTTTTCTACGATTATGATTTTGGTCCAAATTATTTGAGAAATTTAGGCATCATGAATGTTGGTGTTGCCAATCCTGATTTTACTGGTGCAACGGCATTGGCTGGAGCCGGAAACCTTCAACCGACAATCGGTTCAGGAAATATCTGGTATACTCAAGCTGGAGTTTTGCTTCCAACTTCTCAAGAAAAACCTAAAGTGAGAATCCAGCCATTTGGAGCGTTTACCTACAAAGATTTCGATGCTTTGGAACAATCGAGCAGTCAATTTGATATTGGGGCGAATTTCTTCATAGATGGACATCATGCAAAAATTACCACACAATATTCAACACGACCTGTTTATACTGCTCCAGATACAAAAACATCAAAGGGAGAGTTCATACTTCAATTACAAATCTATTTATAAAATCACTTAAATATCTATAACTATGACACCACAAGAAAAAGCTACGGCTTATTGGAAGAATAACCTAAAATACCTTTATATACTACTTTCTATTTGGTTTTTAGTATCCTTTGGTGCAGGAATTCTTTTCGCAGAACAACTTAATAATTTCAAATTAGCCGGATTTCCAGTCGGATTTTGGTTTGCACAACAAGGATCGATTTATGTTTTTGTCATACTCATTTTTGTGTATGTACGACTAATGAACAAACTGGATAAAAAATACAATTACGAAGATAACGAATAAAACTAGAAAATCATGGATATACAAACTTGGACCTATATTATCGTAGGTATTACTTTTGCTTTATATATTGGAATTGCCATTTGGTCAAGAGCCGGATCCACAAAGGAATTTTATGTTGCAGGAGGTGGAGTTTCGCCTTTGGCAAACGGAATGGCAACTGCTGCAGACTGGATGTCGGCCGCTTCATTTATTTCGATGGCTGGAATCATTTCTTTTTCGGGATATGATGGAGCCGTTTATTTGATGGGTTGGACAGGAGGTTATGTGCTTTTAGCATTGCTTTTGGCTCCATATTTGAGAAAATTTGGAAAATTCACTGTTCCTGATTTCATCGGAGAACGGTATTATTCTAAAACGGCCAGAACAGTTGCCGTAATTTGTGCATTAATCGTTTCCTTTACTTATGTAGCAGGGCAAATGCGAGGTGTCGGATTGGTCTTCTCCCGATTTTTAGAAGTAGATATCAATACGGGAGTAATTATTGGGATGATTATTGTGCTTTTTTATGCTGTTCTTGGTGGTATGAAAGGTATTACTTATACTCAGGTTGCCCAATATTGCGTTTTGATTTTTGCCTTTATGGTACCTGCCATTTTTATCTCTTTACAAATGACAGGAAACCCAATTCCGCAATTGGGAATGGGAGGGACCATTAATGATGGTTCTGGAATGTATCTGATTGACAAGTTGAACGGATTATCTACTGAACTTGGTTTTGCAGAATATACAAGTGGCACCAAAAGTACTTTTGATGTTTTTGCTATTACTTTGGCACTTATGGCTGGTACTGCAGGCTTACCACACGTTATTGTTCGATTTTTTACGGTTAAGAAAGTAAAAGATGCCAGGAAATCAGCCGGATGGGCTTTGCTTTTAATCGCTATATTATATACAACAGCTCCAGCAGTTGCTGTTTTTGCAAAAGTAAATCTAATTGAAACCGTGAGTGAAAAGGAAGCCTCTGCAATGCCAGCTTGGTTTAAAAAATGGGAAAAAACGGGTCTATTAGTGCATGACGATAAAAACGGTGATGGAAAAATTCAATATGTAGCTGATAAAGAAAAAAATGAGCTTACAATCGACAATGATATCATGGTATTGGCAAATCCAGAAATTGCAAGCTTGCCAAATTGGGTAATTGCATTAGTGGCAGCTGGAGCTTTGGCAGCAGCATTGTCAACAGCAGCAGGATTACTATTGGTGATTTCATCTTCAATATCTCATGATTTGATTAAAAAAATGATCAAACCAGACATTTCTGAAAAAGGGGAGCTTTGGGCGGCAAGAATTGCGGCAACTGTGGCAGTTTGTGTTGCCGGATATTTTGGTATTGATCCTCCAGGTTTTGTGGCGGCTGTGGTAGCTTTGGCATTTGGTTTAGCCGCAGCATCCTTTTTTCCAGCCATTATTTTAGGTATTTTTTATAAGCGAATGAATAAAGAAGGTGCAATTGGTGGAATGGTCGTTGGTTTATGCTTGATGCTTTTCTATATGCTCAAATTCAAATTTGGAATATTTGATGGTGGCAAAACAGCCGTTGAAGGCTTAAAAGGCGGCTGGTGGTTTGGAATTTCGCCGGAAGGATTTGGAACGGTTGCAATGGTGGTAAACTTTCTAGTATCTTTTACAATTTGTAAATTCACGGCACCACCTCCTCAAGATGTGCAAGATATTGTCGAAAACATTAGAATTCCTTCTGGTGTTGGCGAAGCAAGTTCGCACTAAAAACAACTTCATAATGATTTTAATAGAAATCTTCATCCAAAAATGGATGAAGATTTCTTAATTTTAAAAAATGAAAAAAAGACACGAACAAAAATTAATCATCCTTTCGCTTCTATTGTTGCTTTGCTTCAACATGCCACTGTTGCTGATTTTTGACAGCTCGGTTTCGGTTATGGGGATTCCTTTAATTTACGTTTACTTTTTCTCACTCTGGATATTCTCCATTTTAATTTCATTGCTGGTTATAAAAAGATATTATGAGTAGCATCGGATTATTGATCATCTTATCCATTTATTTGGCCCTGCTCTTTGTGATTGCACATTGGGCCGAAAAACGAGGCAATTCAAAATGGACCAACAATCCGTATGTTTACACTTTGTCATTGGCGGTTTATTGCAGTGCATGGACCTATTACGGAAGCATTGGAGTTGCCGCAAATTCGGGGTTGAGTTACCTTCCGATATACATTGGTCCAATCATCATACTTCCGGCTTGGATTATTATTTTGAGAAAGATCATCCGGATTTCCAAAGTAAATAAGATTTCCAGTATAGCGGATTTCATTTCGCTTCGATATGGAAACAGCCGTTTCTTGGGAGCTTTGGTTACCTTGATTTGTATTTTTGGAATCCTGCCTTACATTGCTTTACAATTAAAAGCCATCTCAGAAACTTTTCACGTTGTTACCAAAACATCTTCCAATTCAAATATTTTTAATGATACTATAACCTATGTTGCTATTGCATTAGCATTGTTTTCTTCCTATTACGGAACCCGATATGTGGATGCGTCCGAAAAAAGAAAAGGAATTGTAACTGCAGTTGCCATGGAATCCATCCTGAAATTATTCTTTTTTATACTGCTCGGAATTTATGTCACCTTTTTTGTCTTTGATGGCTTCGATGATATTTATGTACAAGCAAGTCTATTGGAAAATTTTAAAGAAAAAAATACAATCGGTGGACTTCCGCAAGCCATAAACTGGTTCTTTCTTTGTGTATTATCGCTTTTTGCTATATTTCTTTTGCCTAGACAATTCCAAATGTCTGTCGTAGAAAACAATAGAGAAAGTCATGTCAAGACAGCCATTTGGCTTTTTCCCTTATACCTTTTACTGTTTAATATTTTTGTATATCCAGTAGCTTGGGGAGGAAATATCCTTTTTGAAGGACAAGCTGTAAACCCCGATACTTATTCACTTTTAATTCCGCAGTTTTTTAATAATCAACTTGTTACGGTTATGGTTTTCCTTGGCGGATTTTCTGCAGCTATTTCGATGATTGTAGTTTCGTCAATCGGACTTTCTACTATGTTAAGTAACAACGTTTTAATTCCCTATGGTTTTTTAGGAAGATTGCAAAGTGAAGTACAGGAAACCAATACGAAAAGGATTGTAAAGATCAGAAAAGTGGGTATTTTTTCACTGATTATTCTATCCTATTTTATTTACAGATATTTTGTTCTAGAGTATAATTTATTTTCTATCGGAATGGTATCTTTCGTAATAATTGCACAACTGGCTCCAGCTTTTTTCGGTGCGATTTTATGGCGAAGAGGTTCAAGAAATGGTGCTGTAGCTGGAATGACAATTGGCTTTTTAATCTGTACTTATACACTATTAATTCCTTATGCCATCGGAATAACCAATTTTGAAAGTACTTTTATCACCAAGGGCTTGTTTGGAATTGAGCTTTTAAAACCCTTTCAACTCTTTGGAATTGATTATCTCGATCCCGTTCCACAGGCTTTGTTCTGGAGTATTCTATTCAATACATTGGCATATTTGGCTGTTTCTGTAAGCTTCAAGGGAAATTACAGGGAACGGAATTATGCGGAAATGTTTGTTGATATTGACAAATACATCACGATGCACGAAAATGCATTCATCTGGAAAGGAACAGCTTACACAAGTGATATTCAAAAAGTATTGAATCGGTTTTTAGGCGAAGAACGAACAAAAAGGGCACTTAATCTTTTCCGTTTAAAATATAATGTTGAAAAAACCGAAGAGTTGGCCGATGCAAGATTGATAAAATTTGCAGAGAATTTATTGACGGGGCATATTGGTACGGCTTCCGCCAAGATTTTGATTGCAAGTGTTGTAAAGGAAGAAAAAGTGTCGCTTCCTGAAGTTTTGAAGATTTTGGAAGAATCAAAGGAAAACATCATCATCAATAAAAAACTGACCGAAACTTCTAGGGAATTAAATGCAATCACGGCTAAATTAAAGAAAGCCAACGACGATTTAATCAGTAAGGACAAGCAGAAAGATGAATTTTTGGATACGATTTCACACGAATTAAGAACACCAATTACGGCAATCCGAGCGGCAACGGAAATTTTGCACGACGACGACGACGTGCCTCACGAAATGAAAAAGCAGTTCCTTCAAAATATCATCACAGAATCCGACCGATTGAATCGGTTGATTTCAAAGATTTTAGACCTTGAAAAATTTGATTCAGGCAAACAAAAAATAGAACTAACTCCAAATAACATCTACCATACCATTTCGGAAACCGTCAAGCAATTGAGCCAACTGATTGAAAACAAAAACATCAAGGTGGAAATTGTTTCCAAAAAAAATACTATTGAAGCTTTATATGACGAAGATAGGATTACGCAAGTTTTAAATAATCTCTTGTCTAACGCCATAAAATTTTGTCCGGAACAAGATGGAATAATTACTATCTTTATTAAAGAAAATAATGAATCTATAGAAGTTGGAGTAGAAGATAATGGAAAAGGAATTGATGTAAACGACTTTGAAGCCATCTTTGACAAATTCTACCAATCATCAAACCAAAACATTAATAAACCAATTGGAAGTGGTTTAGGATTAGCTATTTGTAAAAAAATAATTGAACATCATAAAGGCAGAATTTGGGCCAATAATATTCCTAAATCTGGAGCACGAATTAGCTTTACTATTCCAAATCATATAAAAGAATAACAGCATTAAAAATGAAAAAGATATTAATTGTTGATGACGAACCAAACATTGTAATGTCATTGGAATATACCTTTAAGAAAAATAATTTCGAGGTTTTTATCGCCCGAGATGGTCAAGAAGCATTGGATATTTTAAAAGATTCCCAGCCAAATATCATCATTCTGGATATTATGATGCCCAATGTTGACGGTTATAACACATTGGAACAAATCAAGAAAGACGAACGTTTAAAAGACACAAAGGTTATTTTCCTGACTGCAAAAAACAAGGAAAAAGATATCGAAAAAGGACTTTCACTTGGAGCAAATTTATACATCACAAAACCTTTTTCTGTAAAGAAGCTGGTAGAGCAAGTAAATCAACTACTACAACAATAACAAAAAGTTGTATATACTAATTTAGCATAAATATATGAAAAAATAAACTTATGTTATTTATATTTACATTATCAATAGAATTTAAAAATCAAAGACGATTATGAGCTACTATCAAGTCAAAAATCTGGAACAATATTTCAAGCACTATAATAAGTCAATTCGTGAGCCAAGAAAATTCTGGGGAAAAATTGCAGAAGAAAATTTCACCTGGTACCAACAATGGGATAAGGTGGTTGAATTCAATATGGCTGAAGCCGAAATCAGTTGGTTCAGTGGTGCAAAAGTAAATATCGTCAAGAACTGTATAGACCGTCATTTAACACGAAGAGGGAATAAGACAGCAATAATTTTTGAACCAAACGACCCTAAAGAAGAAGCACAGCATATAACTTATAATGAATTGTACCAACGTGTTTCTAAAATGGCAAATGTATTGAGGGAACAAGGCATCGAAAAAGGGGATAGGGTTTGCATCTATCTTCCTATGATTCCAGAATTGGCCGTTGCTGTATTGGCTTGTGCCAGAATTGGAGCCATTCATTCGGTGGTTTTTGCTGGTTTTTCAGCTTCGGCAGTTGCAACAAGGATCAATGATTCCGATTGTAAAATGGTCATCACTTCTGATGGAGGCTATCGTGGCAACAAAACTATTGATTTAAAAGGAATTATCGACGAAGCTCTGACAACTTGTCCTTCGGTTCAAACGGTTTTGGTTGCAAAAAGAATCAATTCTGATGTGAACATGACAGCCGGAAGAGACCAATGGCTGCAACCTCTTTTAGATGAAGCTTCAGATAATAATGTGGCTGAAATCATGGATGCCGAAGATCCGTTGTTTATTCTTTATACTTCTGGATCTACCGGAAAACCTAAAGGAATGGTTCACACTACAGCTGGATATATGGTTTATACAGCCTATACTTTTAAGAATGTTTTCAATTATGAAGAAAATGATATTTATTGGTGTACAGCTGATATTGGATGGATTACAGGACATTCCTATATTCTTTACGGACCACTTTTGAATGGTGCAACAACCGTAATTTTTGAAGGTGTACCTTCTTACCCTGATTTCAGCAGATTTTGGGAAGTGATTGAAAAACATAAAGTTACACAATTTTATACAGCTCCAACTGCCATTCGATCTTTGGCGAAGGAAAGTTTAGATTTCGTTCAAAGATTTCCTTTGAGTTCTTTAAAAGTAATCGGATCTGTTGGAGAACCCATCAATGAAGAGGCTTGGCACTGGTACAACGATCACGTTGGAGGAAAGCGTTGTCCTTTGGTAGACACTTGGTGGCAAACCGAAACAGGTGGCATCATGATTTCGCCAATTCCCTTCGTAACACCAACAAAACCAACGTATGCAACTTTACCATTACCTGGAATTCAACCCGTATTGATGGATGAAAAACGTAATGAAATTGAAGGTAATCAAGTAGTTGGAAGTTTGTGCATTAAATTTCCGTGGCCTGGAATAGCAAGAACCATTTGGGGCGATCATCAAAGATACAAGGACACTTATTTTTCTACCTTTCCAGGAAAATATTTCACAGGGGATGGAGCCTTGCGAGATGAAGTTGGCTACTATAGAATCACAGGTCGTGTTGATGATGTTGTCATTGTTTCCGGTCATAATCTAGGGACTGCTCCAATTGAAGATGCCATCAACGAGCATCCCGCTGTTGCAGAATCTGCAATTGTTGGTTTCCCTCACGATATCAAAGGAAATGCATTATACGGCTATGTGATTTTGAAGGAAACTGGTGAAAGTCGAAATCAGGATAATCTTCGAAATGAGATCAATCAGCTTATTTCTGGGCAAATTGGACCAATTGCAAAACTCGACAAAATACAATTCGTTTCGGGCTTGCCTAAAACCCGTTCAGGAAAAATCATGCGAAGAATTCTGCGTAAAATAGCCGAAGGCGATTTCTCAAATTTCGGAGATACAACTACTTTATTAAATCCTGAAATAGTTGAAGAAATTAAAGACGGAAGATTGTAGAAAATAAAAATTATTATATATATTTGATGGCTGTCAATTTCTAACGTTTTTGGCAGCCATTTTTTGTATTAAATATAAAACCCGTATATTTTTTACATTAGCCCCAATCATTTTAACTATTTCCATCATATATAATCATTTCATAATGAATGCAGACGATATCTTCGGTATTTTAATATTATTTGTTAGTGCATTAGGAGCGTTGTTCTTTATCATTTCAACTGTAAAGAAAGAGGCAATGACTTTTAAATTCAAAAGCAATTCTTCGGATAGAAAATTAAAAATAAGACAACAATAACCCATATCTTGCTCTAAAAATTCTAGAGAATACTTTTAAACTAGATGCGATATTTGCATATCTTTAAAGGTATTTCAATATAATTTATTCCCAAATCCTATAAGTTTTTAAGTTTAAACACAAAGTCTTTCTCCTTACAAAGCCTTATATTTACTCATTATGAAAAATAACGGAGTAATCATAATTGGAGGCGGTTTGGCAGGTTTGACAGCAGCGATTCATCTATCTAAGATTGGAATCGAAGTCACGCTTGTCGAAAAAAATGATTTCCCTAAACATAAGGTTTGTGGAGAATATATTTCTAATGAAGTCTTGCCATATTTGTCTTGGCTTGATATAGATATTCCTTTATTAAAACCACAATCCATTTCGAATTTTCTTTTTTCTACAGAATCTGGGAAAACCATTTCTGGTAATTTGCCATTGGGTGGTTTCGGCATAAGCCGTTATGAATTTGATTATTTGCTGTATAAAAAAGCACTCGAAAATAAGTGTAAAATCATAAAAGATATTGTAACCGACATTAACTTTTCAAATGATGAGTTCGATGTTAATTTATCAGAAGGAAAAGTTCTAAAAGCTAACATTGTTATCGGAGCATTTGGTAAACGCTCTACTATTGATCAAAAGCTCAACCGGGATTTTATACTTAAAAAATCTCCTTGGCTTGCTGTAAAAGGACATTTTAATGGTGATTTTCCATCAGATCTGGTCGGATTGTATAATTTTAAAGGAGGCTATTGTGGTGTTTCAAATGTAGAAAACAATATTTTGAACATTTGTTATTTGGCTGATTATGCAACTTTTAAAAAGTATAAAAATACCGATCACTATGAGAAAGCCGTTTTATATAAAAATCCATTATTGAAATCCATATTTGAAAATGCAACTCCAATTTTCGATAAGCCTTTAACGATAAGTCAAATTTCATTTTCAGAAAAAAATTGCGTTGAAAATCATATTTTGATGATTGGAGATACTGCCGGCTTGATTCATCCTTTATGTGGAAACGGAATGGCAATGGCAATTCACGGTGCTAAAATTGTGTCTGAACTTATTCCTGAATATTTTTCTGGTGCAATTACACGCGAAACTTTTGAGAAAAATTATATCAAACAATGGACGAAAAACTTCAGTTCGAGGTTGAAAACGGGAAGGCTTTTGTCAAGGCTTTTGCAAAATAAAAACCTATCGGAAGGAATCATGGATATTTTTGGTGTTTTCCCATATCTGTTGCCTAAAATAATTCAAAAAACCCACGGAAAAACCCTTACGATATGAAGATAAATACGAAATATCGTAGTAGTGCTCCTGAAATTATGGATGATTTTTCTCTTGAAGGAGATGAAATTCGTGATGCTCTTGACAAAATCGCCAAAATTAATCAGTTTCTTGGCGGTAATAAGTTAACTTTAGATGGAGTAAAGCAACTCCTCAAAAATGGTTTCAAAAATGAGGAAATTACAATCGTAGATATTGGTTGTGGCAATGGCGATATGTTGCGAAAATTGGCTGATTTTGCAAACGAAAAAGGTTATAATTTTAATCTAATCGGAATTGATGCAAATTCTTACACCATCAAATATGCCGAAAATTTATCAAAGGATTATAGCAATGTAAGCTACAAATGCAAAGATATTTTTGAGGCATCATTTCGGAAATTAGATTATGATATTGCTTTATGCACCTTGACGCTTCATCATTTTAAAGACGATGAAATTATTTATTTACTGGATATTCTAAACCGACAGTCAAAAATGGGAATTGTCATTAATGATTTACATCGAAGCACTTCAGCTTATAAATTGTTCAAACTGTTGTGCTCAATTTTCAAATTAAATAAGATGTCGGAACAAGATGGTTTGGTTTCAATATTAAGAGGATTCAAAAAAGAAGATTTGGTGCTGTTTTCCAAAAAATTAAATTTAAAAAATTATACAATCCAATGGAAATGGGCTTTCCGTTATCAATGGATAATTTCAAAAATATGAGTGTAAAAATAGTAACAGTTGCCAAGCAATTACCCAAATATTCACGAACTACAGAGGAAATAATTCCTTTTCTGGACGGTTGGCTTTTTGGAAAAGAGGAGCGTTTCATCCGAAAAGTAAAAAAAATATTCGAAGGTGCTGCAGTCGATAAACGTTATTCCATTATGGAACCATCGGAAGTATTTACAGCAACTGCTTTCGCCGAAAAAAATGATATTTACAGTAGGGAAGTGGTACTACTTGGAGAACAAGTTTTACAGAAAGCACTTGAAAAAGCCAATTGGAAACCACAGGATTTAGACTATATAATTACTGTGAGTTGCACTGGAATTATGATTCCCTCATTGGATGCCTATCTCATCAATAAATTAAAATTGCGTCAAGATATTGTTCGACTGCCTGTAACCGAAATGGGTTGTGTAGCTGGGGTTTCTGGAATTATTTATGCTAAGAATTTCCTAGCTTCAAACCCGGGAAAGCGTGCTGCTGTAATTGCCGTAGAAAGCCCAACGGCTACTTTTCAGTTAGATGATTTTTCGATGGCAAACATTGTCAGTGCTGCAATTTTTGGCGATGGTGCCGCTTGTGTTTTGCTTTCCTCAGATGAAAATAACGAAGGTCCCGAAATTCTTGCCGAAGAAATGTATCACTTTTATGATAATGAACACATGATGGGTTTCAAAGTTACGAATTCTGGTTTGCAGATGGTCTTGGATATTGAAGTCCCAAATACTATTGCTTCCCATTTCCCGAACATAATTCATCCTTTTTTAGCCAAGAATAATCTTAAGATAGAAGATATTCAACATCTTATTTTTCATCCTGGCGGAAAAAAAATCGTTCAAACGGTGGAAGATTTATTCAAAGAATCACATAAAAATATAGATGCAACGAAAGAAGTTTTACGTTTATATGGAAATATGTCAAGTGCTACGGTTTTGTATGTTTTAGACAGTATCATGAATGATAATCCTAAAAAAGGAGAAAAAGGTTTGATGCTCAGTTTTGGTCCAGGATTTACAGCACAAAGAATTTTATTACAATTTTAATTTAGATATGACTGATAAAGAAATACTTGAACAATTACCGTATTCAAAACCATTTTTGTTTGTCGATGAGATTCTAAAAATTGATGAAAATGGTGTTGAAGGTACTTTCTTTTTTGATGGGGATTTAGAATTTTATAAAGGTCATTTTAAAGATAATCCTGTTACACCTGGAGTAATACTAACAGAAACGATGGCACAAATTGGACTTGTATGTTTGGGAATATTTTTATTAAATTATAAATTAAATAAAAGGAAGTTAATATCCTTAACATCAGCTAATATTGAATTTTTAAAACCTGTATTTCCGAATGAAAAAGTGACTGTTATTTCGGAAAAAATATACTTTCGTTTTAATAAATTGAAATGCAATGTAAGGATGTTGAATGAAAAAAATGAAGAGGTTTGTTCGGGAACAATTTCAGGAATGATGGTAAATATCAAACAAGTATAATTTCTAATTATGCAAAAAAGAGTTGTCATAACAGGGCTTGGTATCGTTGCTCCAAATGGAGTAGGGATTGACGCGTTTTTAAAAGCAATACAAACAGGCAAATCCGGAATTAAATTCAATCAGCAATTGGCAGACTTACAATTTTCTTGTCAGATTTCGGGGACACCGAAAGTATCTGAAAGTCTAAAATTGGACTATTTTACAGAACTTGAATTAAGGAATTTCAATTCAACTGGAATTTTATATGGCGTTATTGCCGGAATTGATGCTTGGAAAGATGCCGGTTTGCAAATAGAAAACAGGCAGCAACCCGATTGGGACAGCGGAACCATCTTTGGAGCTGGAACTTCCGGTATAGAAAAATTCCGCGAAAGCATTTATAAGATTGATGATTTGCAAACACGGAAACTTGGGAGTACGGCTGTAGCCCAAACAATGAACAGTGGAATTAGTGCTTTTTTGGGCGGAAAACTAGGCTTGGGAAATCAAGTAACAACAAATTCATCAGCTTGCGCAACTGGAACTGAAGCGATCTTAATGGCTTATGAAAGAATAAAATCAGGAAAAGCAAAACGTGTTTTAGCAGGAAGCACAAGCGATTCCGGTCCTTATATTTGGGGCGGATTTGATGCGATGAAAGTTTGTACATTTAAACACAATGATACACCGGAAACTGGCTCAAGACCGATGAGTTCGAGTGCTTCGGGATTTGTTCCAGGAAGTGGAGCAGGAGCTTTATTGCTCGAAGATTTGGAATCGGCCTTAAAACGTGGTGCGAAAATTTATGCGGAAGTTTTAGGTGGAAATATTAATTCCGGCGGTCAAAGAGGTGGAGGAACAATGACGGCTCCGAATGCAGCTGCGGTTCAAAAATGTATTAAAGAAGCCATTTCAGACGCAGGCATTTCCTCCCAAGAAATAGATACAATCAACGGACACCTGACAGCGACTTCCAAAGATTTTTTCGAAATTTCGAATTGGAGTGAAGCCTTGGGTTTAAATGGTAGATTGTTTCCTTATATCAATTCACTGAAATCCACAACTGGACATTGTTTGTCAGGTTCTGGAAGTATTGAAAGTGTCGCTTCAATCTTGCAATTGCATCATGGTTTTATTTTTCCGAATATCAATTGTGAAGATTTAAATCCCGAAATTACTGCCATTATTGACTCTTCAAGAATTCCACAGCAAATTATCCACAAGGAAATAAATATTGTTGCAAAGGCAAGTTTTGGTTTTGGAGATGTAAACGGATGCGTTATTTTTAAAAAATATTAGATTTATAATTATGAAAGAAGAAAACTTGATCAACAAGCTGAAGATTATTATAAAACCTTACGTAAAGGACGAAGAGGCTTTGAAAAACTTAAATGAGAAAACAGATTTCATCAATGATTTGATGATTAATTCTGCTAATTTAGTAGATATTGTATTAGATATTGAAGAAACTTTCGACATTGTAATTGATAACGAAGCAATGGAAAAAATGCTCAATGTTGAAGCTGCCCTGCAAATTATAGAAACCGAACTTGCAAAGAGATGATTGGTAACGATATCGTAGATTTAGAATTAGCCAAAACCGAAAGCAATTGGAAAAGAAAAGGTTTCTTGGAAAAAATTTTCACGGAAAGTGAACAAAAAATTATTCTGTATTCTGAAAATCCTGAAAAAATGGTGTGGCTTTTATGGAGTTGCAAGGAAGCTGCCTATAAAATTCACAATCGACAAACACTCATCAGAGCTTTTATTCCATTGCAACTAGAATGCGATTTAGAATTTGCTAATAAACAAATTTCAGTAAAAGTAAAATGCTTTGATAAATGCTATTTTTGTAGAACCGAGGTTACGGAAAATTACATTTACACAATTGCAGTTGCAAAGCAGGATTCTTTCCAATTTATAAAAGAATTCGATAAAGGTTTAAAAATTATAAAGAAAGACGGGATTCCCTATATTCACGGAAATCAAAATACTATATCGATAACCCATCACGGAAAATTTGACAGACGAATTTTTCTTGAAACTAATTAATTCCCAATCGGGATTTTAGTTTTAGAAAAAGCAAAGCAATTGTATAAGCATCCTCAGAGGCCGAAACCCTGTCGCTGGTTTCAATTTTAAAAAGCATACTCAGCTCATCCAATGAAAATTCCTTGTCATCACTAACTTCTTTCCATTTTCGATACATGACTTCAATATCCAAAGCTTCATTCCTAATTCTGCCACATTTCAGTTTTTCCAGTGCATTGTTGATTATTTCCACATCAAAATCAACACGATGACCTATGATAACAGCATTTCCTAAATATTCAACAAAAGCTTGAATTGCTTGAGGTTCGAGGGATTTAGGCTGTTTGCTTTCGATTATAAATTCATTTGAAATACCATGGTCGTGGTTGTAAACATATTGTAGCAATACCACTTCAAAAGTATCACCAATTAGTATTGTATTGTTTTCGATTCCGATGGCTCCAATAGAAAGTATTACATCTTTATTGGCATCCAAACCAGTAGTTTCAGTACTCAGCACGACAAATCGATTCGATTTTTTTTCGAATTTGGATAAATATTCTTTCCAGAAATCAGGATAATCCTTGTTGATGTTTTTTAACCAATCGAGCATATTTTAAGTGAAATAAGTAAGTTGGAATTTATTTTTTATAATCTCTTCCAAATCTTTCATGGGAAGAAGTGCGTTTTTCAGCTTTTCCCTGTCGGATTTAGAAAGTTCTTCAAGGTTGATGTATTGTCCGGTTGTTCCGTTTTTTATACCCTCCTGTGTTCTAAATTTTGATAAAGTTAGAAAAGCTTCCGCTGCATTCAAATAGGCTTCGGAATATTTAGGCTCCGTGATGGCCAATTGCTTAAACCGAAGAAACGTATTGTTTATCCCTCTGATATTATGACTGATAACCAAAACCCTTGCAGCATCAACCAAAGGCATGATCGCTCTTATCTTAATATCAAATTTATCCTTTTGATCACCCTCTTCTTCAAGGATGAACTGTTTAAAAAAGCTTAAAGGTGCTGGTTTCTTTAAGGAATCTGTACCAAGAAAAGCAAAGAATTTTTTATTTTTTTCGGCATTCTTAAAAATCTGTTCCGTAAGTGCTTCTTCGAGTTGAGTTTCGCCAAAGGCAATTTCATAATCAAAGAAAATACTGCAGATTTCATCTGTTTTTTCACCTGGAGTATTCATCCAATTGCTGTATTGGTTCTTCCAGTCAGTTAAGGACTTACACCAAACTTGATTGCTTGCCATGTGGCCATAAGGACAATAGGGATAACCAACATTTTCGAGTATACCAACTACCTTTTTAGCAAGCTTCAAAAAATAATCCTTAACATCTCGGTATTTGTCTGGAGCCACATCTTCAAAAACCAAAATACTGTCTTGATCCGTCAACAAGAGTTGTTCTTTCCTGCCTTGGCTTCCAATACTTAACCATGCAAAACGGGCAGGAGGGGAGCCAAATTCTAAAATCGATAAATCAATGGCCCTTTTTATGATTGCCATATTTACTTCCCCAGCAATATTATTGATGTGAGAAAGTGGAATTTTTTTGTCAAAAGAAGTACGAATGAATTCAGCAAGCTTTTCTCTTAAACGTTTCAATTCATCAGGATTCTGAGCACGTTTTATTTCCTTGATTAATATTCCTGGATTATTGGCTTGAGCTGCAATGATATCCTGTTGCGAAATAACGCCTTTGATTTCCGTCTTATCAGAGCCATCAACCGTGACACATAAATGCGTCACATTGTGCCGTAACATAAAAAGTTGAGCTTCGGCAAGTGACAAATTCTCAGGAACTGTAACCACGGGAGACGACATGATATTGCCAACCAAAGCTGTAATGTAAAACCTTCCTGTTGCAATTTTAGAACGCAAATCCGTATCTGTAACAATTCCGACTGGAAGGTTATTTTCTTGAATAATGACGCATCCCGAAAGATTATCGGTCATAATTTGGGCAACATTTTGAACAATCGCTTGAGGCGAGGAGGTCAATGGTTTCTTATTATAATCCAAGGATTGGAAATATTGTATTTCCGACTGATTATCGATTTGCCTTACGGAATCGTTCAATAATTTTCCCTTTGAACGTTCAGCAGGATTGGTTGAAGTATTGGCAAAACTCTGAAGCAAAAAATCCAACACATTAGCATTATTGGCAACAAATGGTCGAAAAGAATCAATCGGTATTGCGTAAACCACACTTTCTTCACGTGCTTTTGCTGTCATCAGATAGTTGTTTTTAGCAAAAAAAGGACGTAATCCTAAAATATCTCCAGGAACACATTTATTAAGCAAAGTCTCTTCGGCATCCGAAATCACCGAAAGATTGATAACGCCAGAAGCCACAACATAGAAACTATCATGCAGTAAGTCGTTGATTTGAAACAACGTTTTGTTTTTTTCTAAATTCAAGACCTTGATGTTAGATGCAACTTCCGCTAATTCATCATGCGACAAATCGGAAAAAGGTGGGTAAACAATAAGAAAATCGGCAATTCTTTCAGCAATACTATTTTTCATAACTCAGATAAAGTCTAAAATTAATAAATTAAAACTTGAATACGAAACTATAAAGGCGTGAAAATTCAAATGATTTTAAAATTACGAATGTTATCAATTTCTATTTAAATTCTTAAATGTATTATAATTAAAATAAGTTTTTTAAGCGTTGTGATTATATTTACGTTACATATTAATTAACCTATTACTATTATGAAATTAAGAAACAAAATTTGCACTGTCCTTTTTACGATGTCAATTGCAATTGCTGGTGCTCAGGAAAAAAAAGCTGCCAGTCCGGCAGAAACCGCTCAAGGTAAATTCAATGGAGCTGCAGTAACTATTAATTATGGAAGTCCTTCCGTTAAAGGAAGAGAAATTTGGGGCGGATTGGTTCCTTATGGCAAAATTTGGCGTGCTGGAGCAAATGATGCCACGACAATTGAAACCGACAAAGATTTGACTGTTGAAGGAAAAAAGTTACCAGCTGGAAAATATTCAATTTTCATCATTCCTGAAAAAGATAATGCTACAGTAATTTTCAATAAAGTGGCAAAACAATGGGGAGCTTATGATTACAAAGAAAATGAAGATGCTTTGAGAGTTAAAGTTAAACCGGTTGCTGCAAAAGAAAAAACAGAGAAACTTGTTTACAAAATCAACAAAGACAACATTACTTTAAGTTGGGACAATTGGAATATTCCAATTAATGTAAAATAGAGTTTTCTATTTAAAAGAAGAGAACACCGCGAAAGTGGTGTTTTTTTTATGCTTTAGTGAAGTGTAGATCCTATATTATGAAATATTCTATTTTACATAATATAAATTATAGTTCAAAAATAATACAATTTAAATTATAAGGTTTTTGGTAAATATATGATGAATTTAGCACCAACATTCAACGTTCCTTCAGCTTTAATATAGCCATTATGATTTTCAATTATCTTTTTGCAAATAGCTAAACCTAAACCAGTTCCTGTATAAGTAATTTCAGTTTCAAGGCGTCTGAAAAGTTGAAAAATCCTATGCGAATATTCTTGGTTAAATCCAATTCCGTTATCGCTAACAATAATCTTATAATAATCTTTATCGCTTATTATTTTATCAGATGCATCATTAACGGCTTCTTTTAAATTATCCATAAAGGAATCAACCCAAGAAATTTGAATTTCGGGAATTACACTTGGTTTTGTATATTTTAATGAATTTGAAATCAAATTGACAAACAATTGCTGTATTTGAAATTTTGTACCAAAAATTTCAGGAAGCTCATCAATAGAAATTTTTGCTTTTGTTTCTTGAACATTCACAGCAAGTTCATCAATAACGTCTTTCAGAATTTCATTTAAATTGATTTTTATAAAAACTTTATCGCTTTTGATGGTTCTGGAATAATTCACCAAATCAATCATAAGATTCTGCATCCTGTTGGCCGAAAGCTTTATCTTATCAAAATAACCTTTTCCTGATTCAGAGATCGCCTCCAAATCATTGGCTTCAATCCTAGAAATAAACATTTGGATTTTCCTCAAAGGTTCCTGCAAATCATGGCTTGCAATGTTGTTAAATGACTCTAATTCAGCATTAATGGCAATCAGTTTCTTGTTGTTTTCTTCCAACTCGAATGTCTTCTTGAATTGCTCCGTAACGTCGTGTATTACACCAATTTTGATACTTTCGCCTTTATTATTGGTTCTAAAATTGGCCGTTAAAATGACATATTTCAATACTCCAGAAGGCAAAATATAGCGGTATAATATGGATGTTGGAATATGACTTTCAATAGAATTCTGATAGGTTTTCGCTACGTATTCGTGATCGTCTGGGTGGATATATTTTATAATATTTTCAAAACTTGGATGAAAATGCTGTTTTTCTTCTTCTAAAAGACGATAGAAATTGTCGGAAAAAGTATAGTTGTTTGTCTTTAAATTCACTTTCCAATAACCAAAACCGGCAATCTTTTCAGCGTTGTTGAAGGTTTCGTTTAGCAACCTCAAATCATCATTTACTTTCTTTAAGATCAATAGATTATCATTCATTTTGCTATAAGACAAAAGAAAAATAAGAATGGAGACAATGGCCAAAATAAAAACTGTCTTTCTCGTATCGCTAATTTTTTCAGGATAATTGCTATCGTGCAATTGTATGCCCCTGATAATTGGTCTTAACTCATTTTCCAGAAAAGAATAAAGCTCAACATTAAACCTTTTATTTTCATAAAGCTTTTCCGTGAATGTTTCTTCACTTGCGGAACTTTTCCTTGATAAAACTACAATTTCTTGAAACAAGGTATATTTTTTGTCGATCAGAACTTCCAATTGGAGGATGCTTTCATGCAAAAATCTATGGACAAATGAGAGTTGCTTTAGCCTATCTATTTTACTTAGAGCCTCTTCCCTACTAAAAATACCTTTTGAAAAAGCAATATCTTCGGCAATTATAAGATTCGAAAGTTTAATTTCATCTTCTTTTAAAATAGAAAAAAGATGATCAAGTTCATTTTGGGTAGCATTCGAATTTTCAATTGATTGAAATGAAGAATCCAGATCTTTCATCTGGAAATAGAACATTGTAGTAAGATAACCTATTGCAATAATTGAAATTCCTAAAGCAATCCTTAAAAAAAAGACGTATTTATTTTGTTTCAGGAATTTCATTTTTTGCTATCAAATACTCAAGAAAAAAGTTTCTTTGTTTAGTCCAGACGTGTGATATTGCCAGTTCATGTTCACCACATCCTTGATTACTTTTTTAAGTTTCGAGAAATCGTTTGGTTTTTTAATGTAGATGTTTGCTCCACCGATAAAGGTTTCTTCAATATCCTTGTCAGATGATGAAGTCGAGTAAATTGCAATTGTTAGGTCCTTGAATTTAGGATTCGCCCTGATTTCTTTCAAGCATTCGGCACCCGTTTTACAAGGCATGTTCAAATCCAGGAATAAAATATGAGGAAGCTGAATTGTTTCTGGATTTTCCAGATAATCCATCAAATCACGTCCATCCTTAAAAATCGTCAGCCTGTTGTTCATTTTCAATTCATTGATAGCGTCGTTGAAGAAAAGACGGTCGTCTTCATCATCTTCGGCTAAAAGTATACGCATTTGTGAACTGTCCGAATTCATTACTCTTGGAGTTTAAGTGTTATTGGTTTAAATTTCTACGCCTGTCAACGATTCTCTTGAACATTGAAGGCGTCAATCCGGTAACTTTTTTAAATTGTGCTGACAAATAGGCAACACTGCTGTAATTTAATTTATACGAAACCTCGGTCAAAGTTAAGCCATCTTCCACAATTAACTTCTTTGCTCTTTCGATTTTTTGAATAATAATAAAATTCTCAATTGAAGTGTAAGTATATTCTGAAAAAACATTAGCGATATAACCGTAGCTCAAGTTAAGTTTATCTGCCAAATAATTCGAAATGGTTGAAGTCGGAAGCTTGTCCTTCTCATAAATCATTTCGATGATAGTATCCTTAATCCTTTGAACCAACTGGCTTTTCTGATTGTTGATAATCTCTATCCCATATCGTTCAAGGCTATTCTGGAGATCGGTAAAGCTTTCATCAGAAACCGAATCGCTTATTTCGATTTCTCCAAATTCTAAAAGCTCATATTTAATTGCTAGTCTTTCAAGCTGTTCCTGCATTATAATTCTGCATGCCAGATTGATGTCATATTTTACGTATAGTTTCATTAAGTAGGTGTTGTTTTTGGTTGTATAAATATATGCATTTTTTTTTATTTCATATATCACATAAATTTTTATTTAAATCTAACTTTAAATTATAGTTTTAAAAAGAGCATTATAAAATATAATTCACTAATAATGAATGCTTTAATTGAATACTTTAGATTCCAATAAAAAAGTGGAGTAGCATAGTTAGGCTACTCCACTTTTCCGTGGGAAAATACAATTGGATAACCAAAAGATTTTATGTTTTTTTGCTTATTTATTACTCCATAAGCAGGAACAAATTTCCAAATTAAACTCAAATAGGGTTTATACTATTTTTGCTATTTGTTATAAGATTCACACCTTTAAATCCGAACTTTTGGCTCTTTTTTCAGGACGTATTATCATCCTGAACGATTGGTCTTTTGCAAAATAAGCCACCATCCAATTGTAAAAAGTTTGCAGCCTGTTTCTATAGGTTATCAGCGAAATCAAGTGAATAAAAAGCCAAACCATCCATGCAATAAAACCATTAAAATGCATTTTTGGTTTTGGAATATCAACAACAGCCTTGTTTTTACCGATAATTGCCATTGACCCTTTGTCCTTATATTCAAATGGTTTTAGCGGTTTATTGTTCATTAGTGAAATGAAATTTTTGGCCAAATTTTTACCTTGTTGTATGGCAACTTGAGCCACTTGAGGATGCCCACTAGGAAAATTCTTATCAGTCAATTGAATGCAGGTATCACCAATTGCATAAATGTTTGCAGTGTTATGGATTTTGTTGAACTCATCCGTTGCCAGCCTCTTCCCTCTTCCGTAGCTTTCTGGAGCAATTCCTTCGAATTCCTTGGCAGTAACTCCGGCCGCCCAAATTAAGTTCTTAGTATCGATTGATTCTCCATTAGCAAAAAATACTGTATCACCATTAAAATCTACTACTCGTGTATTCAATTTCACAACAACTCCCATTTTTGTCAGTTCATCATAAGTGTCCTGTTGCGATTTTTTACTCATTGGCGAAAGTAGTGCATCCCCACCATCAACCAGATAAATATTACTAGCTGAAGTGGAAAGTTCTGGATATTCCTTTAGAAGCACCCCTTTTCGCATCTCGGCAAACATTCCGGAAACCTCCACTCCTGTTGGTCCTCCTCCTGCCACAACAATAGTCAATAATTTTCTTCTTTTTCGAGTGTCTTTACAGATGGCAGCTTTTTCCATGTTTTGAAGCAGCTTGTTTCTCATTTCGATTGCATCGTTCAAGGTTTTCATCGGAATGGCGTTCTTCTTAACATTTTCCATTCCAAAATAGCTGGTTTCGGCACCTGTTGCAAAAACAAGATAATCATAGCTCAATTCGCCATTATTGAGTTCAATTGTATTTTGCTCCTGATTTACCTTGATAACTTCTCCAAGACGGAAAGTTAGGTTTTTCTTTCCTGCAAAAAACTTCCTAAATGGATAGCTGATGCTTGATGGTTCAAGATAGGCAGTTGCAACTTGGTATATTAAAGGAGGGAAAAAATTGTAGTTGTTCTTATCGACCAAAGTCACTTCAATACCTTTCACATTTCCGAGTTCTTTTGCTAGATTTATACCTGCAAACCCACCACCCACTATTACTATTTTCATAAAAATCGAATTAAATTAGAAACCTTTTGTCTTCTTTTTTGATGTTTTAAAAGGACAGAAATTCATTTATTAAAGTTAGAAAAAAATCAAACAACGTGATCAATTTGAATGAAGTTTTAATTAAAAATTAGCAAAAACGCTTGTTTTTCGGTAATTGTAATTCTGTAATTTATATTTCCACTGAATTTATTTCAGAAATTGAATCAAAACTCATAAAGTTGTGTATAATTCAAAATGAAGTTTTGCAATACTTATATTTGCATTTTAAAACTCCCTCCTATTTATATCAATGGAAAAACAAAAAAACTTCTGGCTTATCCTTGTTTTAGGTTCCTTAACTGCAATTGGTCCGTTTTCAATAGATATGTATCTTCCTGGTTTTAGTGCCATTGCCAAAGATTTAAACACAACTGTAAACAATGTTTCCTTGTCCTTGTCAAGCTATTTCATCGGAATTTCTGCGGGTCAATTATTATATGGACCATTATTGGACCGTTTTGGCAGGAAAAAACCTTTGTACATCGGACTTTTGGTTTATATAATAGCATCGCTTTGTTGCGTTTTTGTTACCGATATTGATAGTTTTATAGTGCTTCGTTTTATCCAAGCTGTCGGAAGTTGTGCTGCTTCGGTTGCTGCAATGACGATGGTTCGGGATTTATTTCCTGTAAAGGAAACTCCGAAGGTTTTTGCAAAATTGATGCTGGTTTTAGGGCTTTCGCCGATGTTGGCACCCACAATTGGTGGTTATGTAACAGCAGATTTCGGATGGCATGCCGTTTTTATAATCCTGACACTTATGGGAGTTGCAATTTTGGCAGCCGTGAAATTTGCCTTGCCAAGCAACTACAAACCTGATACTTCCATTTCATTAAAACCAAAGCCGATCATTAGTAACTTTTTGATGGTTTTAAAAGAACCACAGTTTTATACTTATGCTTTTACGGGAGCCGTGGCGTTTGCCGGATTATTTACGTATGTGGCAGGTTCTCCAATGATTTTCATGGATATTTATAAGGTGGATGGAAAAACATACGGATGGATTTTTGCCTTGCTTTCGGTAAGTTTTATCGGTTCAAGTCAATTGAATTCTATACTTCTAAGGAAATATACAAGTGAACAATTAGTCCGTGTGGCTTTGATTTCGCAATCCATTATCAGTGTTTTTTTTTTAGTTGGAGTGATGAACGACGTTTTTAATTTATACGGAATTATAGCAATGTTCTTTCTGTTTCTTTCTTGTTTGGGATTGGCAAGCCCTAATACGGCTGGACTTTCTTTGGCTCCCTTTGCTAAAAATGCAGGAAGCGCTTCGGCTTTGATGGGTGCTGTTCAGATGATTCTAGGTTCGGTTGCATCTGTTGCAGTTGGGTTATTTGTAAAAGATTCGATGACGCCAATAACAGTTATTTTGCTGGCTTCATCTACTTTGGCTTTACTGATTTTAACGGTTGGAAAGAGAAATATCAAAAAAATGCAAGATTCAGAACAGTTTATTGATTGATGTTATATCAGTTGTTTCGCCCTTTCAGGGCTGAACTTTAACTGTTTTTGATTATTAAATAGGGTTTCACCCTATTCTAATTTCTTTTGCCCTTTCAGGGCTGAATTTCAACTTGATTATTAAACAGGATTTACCCTCTTCTAATTTGTTTCGCCACGTTGTGGATCTGAAGTTGAAAACATGATGTTTTAGTCGATAAAACCAAAGATCAATAGAAGCCTAAAGTTGTTATTTCTAACCCCGACTGGAGGGAAAATCCTTTTTTCACTAGCCTTGGGTTAAAACCCAAGGCTATTGAAAAAAGATTTGGAAGGAAGGCGGGAACATGGTAAAAACAAATGCCAAAAGTGATGTTTCTAATTATTTTAGGGTGTAAAAACCAAGCAAACTGGCGAACATAATTCTATTTTTTTACCAATATTTGTTAGCTTTCCATTCTTGATGTCGCGTTTGAAAATGATAATATCATTGGTGTATTGATGGGCAACAAGCAGGAAATTTCCTGATGGATCGATGGCAAAATTTCGAGGACCTTTTCCGCCTGTTTTGATGAAATATTTGAAGTTAAGCTTGCCGTTTGGTTGAATTTCGAAAGTGGTAATATCATTTGCATCGCCTCTGTTTGTGGCATACAGGAACTTTCCGTCTGGCGAAATATGGATGTCTGCACTACCTATTTCTCCTTTGAAATCATCTTCAACAATTTGGGCTTCTTCGAGTTTTAGCAGTTGTCCGTTTTGATAGGCAAAAACCGTGATGGTTCCGTCGAGTTCTTGAAGCAGGTAGGCGAATTTTCCGTTTGGACTGAAGGTTAAATGTCGTGGACCACTTCCTCTTTTGACACCGATGCTGTCCTTTATTTCGAGAATATTGGTTTCAGAATCCGGGTTGTAGTTGTAGATATAAATCTTGTCGGTTCCTAAATCGTTCGCCAAAACATATTTTTTGTCGGGTGTAAATTGCACCATGTGAACATGTGGAGCTTCCTGGCGTTGCGGATTTCTGCTTTTTCCTTTGTGTTGGATGATTTGCTTGGCTTCGGTCAGACCTCCTTTTGGATTTTTTTTGAAAACGGAAATGTTTCCTCCAGAATAATTGGCGGTAATCACGTTTTTAGTGTCATTTAATATGTAACAAGGATCTGCTCCACCTGCATTTTGTGTGTTGATTGGCGTTAACGTTCCTTTTGTGGGGTTGAAACCGAAAGCACTTACTTTACTGTCGTTTCCGTTTTCGTTGACGCTGTACACAAATTTATTGTCTTCGGAAACGGCAAGAAAGCTTGGGTTTATCACTTTTTCGGTTGACGATTTTAGTTTGAAATCGGCCGTTTCAGTATTGAAATCATAAACATAAATGCCTTTGCTTTCGCAAGATTTGGTGTAGGTTCCCACAATTAGATTGAAGTTTTTTTGTTGGGCAAATATGCTTTTTGACATTAAAAGAATGATTACTATAAAGGAAAATTTTTTCATTTTTATAAATTTATGGAAAACAAAAATAGGTTTTTGTGCGTTTGAAACCACATCCTAATAACGGCTTTTGCAAATTTTTATGATTTAAAATTTAAAATTTAAAGGGGAAAAAAAATAAAAAGTAGTATTTTTGACAGCAGTTCAGTGAACTCCACTGACAGTAATGCTTTTGAAGTAAATTTAAATCGGAATGCAGTTTAAACATCCAGAAATTCTTTATTTTCTTTTTCTCCTTCTCATTCCAATTCTGGTTCATTTATTTCAATTAAGACGCTTCAAAAAAGAATATTTCACGAATGTTCGCTTCCTGAAAGAGCTTTCCATACAAACCAGAAAAAGCTCAAAACTAAAAAAATGGCTACTTCTTGCTACCCGACTTTTGATTTTGGCGTGTATCGTTTTGGCTTTTGCACAACCTTTTTTCAAGGCGAAAGACAGCAACAATACTACAAACGAAATGTATATCATCTTGGACAATTCGTTCAGTATGCAAGCCAAAGGACAAAAAGGCGAATTGCTAAAAAGAGCCGTTGAAGATTTATTGGAACACGCTCCAGAAAACCAGACTTTTTCATTGATTACGAATTCTGAAACTTTTTGGAATACCGATGTGAAATCGATTCAAAAGGAGCTTCAGAACCTGAAATACAGTGCTTTTCCGTTTCAATTGGAAAGCCTGATGGCGAAGGTAAAATCACGAAAATCTCCTTATAATAAAGATGTAATCATTATTTCGGATGCTGTTGGTTTGGAAGCGAAAGATTTGAAAAGCATCAGTCCAGAATTCAATACATATTTCATAAATCCGAAAGGCGAACAGAAAAATAATATTTCAATCGACAGCGTTTTCATCGAAAACACCTTGGATAATTTCTATGAAATTGGTGTAAAATTATTGGCTTATGGCGAAAATTCCGCAGAAACGCCAATTGCTATTTACAACAATAAAAAGCTGATTGCGAAAACATTGGTGCAATTTGAAGAAAAACAAAAGACCATTAACTTTACCATTCCAAAGGAAGATTTTCACGGTTATGCTTCAGTTTCGGACAATTCGTTGGAATATGACAATCAGTTATTTTTCAGTATTACAAAACCAGAAAAAACAAATGTAATCAGTATTGGAAGTGCTGAAAAAAGTCAGTTTCTTTCTAAAATTTATACCGAAAAAGAATTTGCCTATTCTAATTTTGAGTTGAATGCTTTGGATTATAATCTGCTTGAAAAACAAGATGCGATCGTGTTGAATGAATTGAAGGAAATTCCGCAGGCTTTGCAAACTACCTTGAAATCCTTTATTGAAAAAGGTGGAAATGTGGTGCTGATTCCATCGGAAGAAAGTTCGGTTTCAAACTTGAACAGTTTTGTATCCAATTTTGGAAACATCCAATTTAAAACCCTACAGAACACCGAAAAAGCGATAACCAAAATTGCTTTCAATCATCCGCTTTATGCAAGCGTTTTTGAGAAGAAAATTGACAATTTTCAATATCCAAATACTAAAAATGGATTTCAAGTTGCTTCTAACTCGCCAGCTGTTTTGGGCTATTCGGATCAAAGTGCGTTTTTGACAGCCTTGCAAAACCAAGTGGCTTCACTCTATGTATTTTCGGCTTCGATAAACAAAGCAAACAGTAACTTTCAGAATTCTCCCTTGATTGTTCCAACGTTTTACAATATGGCTCAAAGTAGTCAGAAAACGGGTGTTTCGGCTATAAAAATCGGAAACAACAGTCCTGTTTTAGTTGATGCTTTGATGGCAAAAGACGAAATTGTTTCGGTAAAAAATACCGAAGAAAATTTTGTTCCAGTCCAGCAAATTTTGAACAATAAAGTCAAATTAACCTTTAATGATTATCCTCAATTGGCAGGAAATTTTGGCATCTACAAAAAAGATGAACTATTAAAAAATATAAGCTTCAATTATGACCGAACCGAAAGTAATATCACTTCCGCAAATAGTGATTTGCTCGATGATTACAAAGTAATTGATTCCATTGAAACCGTATTTGATACGCTACAAACCGACAGGACAAATAATGAAATCTGGAAATGGTTTCTATTCCTAACACTACTCTTTTTAATCACTGAATTATTTATTCAAAAATTTGTAAAATGATTTCCAGTTCAGAAAAGCATAGCGAATTAGTTACGGCAATCAAGGAAATTGTTATCCAATCTAGAACAGCAATTTCAAGGAACATCAATTCTCAAATTGTACTTACTTATTGGAATATCGGGAAACTGATTATTGAAAAAGAAAACACTTCGAATAGCACTGAAAAATCGAGCAGACAACTTATTATAGAACTTTCAAAAGAATTGACCCTTACTATTGGAAAAGGTTTTTCAAGGTCGAATTTAACTTATATGCGATTGTTTTATCTTAATTATCCTGATGGTGTGACAGTGTCACACCAATTAAGCTGGGGACATTATTATGAACTTTTGAAGATTGAAGATGTAATGGAAAGACGTTTTTATGAAAATCAAATCCATAATGAAAACTGGTCTATTCGAGAATTTAGAAGAAATAAAGCTACTGCTCTTTTTCAAAGGCTTGCATTAAGTAAAGACAAAGAAGGAATTTTGGAATTGTCAAAAAAAGGTCAGAAAGCCGAAAGGGATTCTGATTTAATAAAAGACCCTTATGTTTTAGAATTTTTGAATATTCCCGAAAAGGAAAACTATTCTGAAAAACAGCTTGAACAAAAAATAATCGAAAATTTACAACAATTTTTATTAGAGCTTGGAAAAGGTTTTGCTTTTATTGGAAGGCAACAACGTATTACATTAAACAATAAACATTTTTATGTAGATTTAGTTTTTTATCATCGTGTTCTAAAATGTTTCGTCTTGATTGACTTAAAAATCAACGAAGTAGAACATTCGGATATTGGTCAGATGAATCTGTACCTGAACTATTTTGAGATAGAACAAAATGTTGAAGGTGATAATCCTCCTATCGGCATTATTCTTACTGCCGAAAAAGATGATATCTTTGTGGAATATGCCATAAGAGGTATTACAAATAAAATATTTGTTTCTAAATATCAGTTATATCTACCTGAAAAAAAAGAACTTCAAGAGAGAATTAAAAACATTGTTGACAAAGAATAATTTTTATACCCAAAAAAAATGAACCTGATCATCCGAGACGCAAAAATTATTGATGCTGAGAGTCCCTTCAACAAGAAAACTGTTGATATTGAAATTTCTGACGGAATTATCAAGACAATTGGTTCAAACATTGAAAACAAAAATAACACGAAGGAATTGAAACTAGATAATCTTCACGTTTCGCAAGGCTGGTTTGACAGCAGTGTTTCACTTGGTGAGCCTGGTTTTGAAGATAGAGAAACCATCTTGCACGGTTTGAATGTGGCAGGAAAAAGTGGTTTTACTGGAATTGCCTTGCAACCTAACTCCTTCCCGATTATCGACAATCAATCGCAAGTTAGCTTTGTAAAATCTAGGGCAAATAACCTTTCTACAGAACTTTTTCCGATTGGTGCCTTAACAAAGAATAGTGAAGGAAAAGATTTAGCCGAACTTTTTGATATGAAAAATGCAGGAGCTGTCGCGTTTGGAGATTACAATAAAAACCTCGACAATGCAAATTTGTTGAAAATCGCCTTGCAATATGTTCAGGATTTTGATGGTTTGGTAATCGCTTATAGTCAGGATACGAACATTAAAGGAAGCGGGGTTGCCAATGAAGGAATTGTTGCAACAAGACTTGGTTTGAAAGGAATTCCGGCTCTTGCCGAAGAATTACAAATCGCTAGAAACCTTTTTATTTTAGAATATACGGGTGGAAAATTACATATCCCGACGATTTCTACAGCAAAATCAGTCCAGTTGATTAAAGAAGCTAAAGCCAAAGGTTTACAAGTGACGTGTAGTGTTGCAGTGCATCATTTGGTTTTAACCGATGAAAAACTGGAAGAGTTTGACACTCGTTTTAAAGTAACACCACCACTTCGAACAGAGGCCGATAGAAAAGCCTTAATTAAAGGTGTAAAAGATAGCACAATTGACATGATTACATCCGACCATAATCCGATGGATATCGAACATAAAAAGATGGAATTTGATTTGGCAAAAAATGGAACTATCGGTTTGGAAAGTGCCTTTGGAGCTTTGATGACGGTTTTACCATTAGAGATTATCGTCGAGAAATTAACTTCAGGTAGAACTATTTTTTCAATTGAAAATCAACCTATTGAAGAAAATAAAAAAGCAAACCTAACCTTGTTTTCTCCAGAAGATGAATGGATTTTTGAAAAGAAAGACATCATTTCAAAATCTAAAAATTCAGCTTTTCTCGGAACTAAAATGAAAGGAAAAGTCTATGGAATTTACAATCAAGAAAAATTAAATTTTTACAAATAATTGAACAGAATGAATAGTATCGAAGAAGGAAAAAACATTGCCATTGTAAGTTATATTACCATAATTGGTTCGGTCATTGCCTTGATTATGAACAGCGAAAAGAAAAATGCATTTGCTTATTTCCACATCCGTCAAGCGTTAGGGATTTTCATTACGTTTTTTGCCTTTGGTTATTTTATTGGCTATTTCGACAGTTGGATGATCACTTCTGCTTTCTGGGTTTTCATTTTTATTTTATGGATTTACGGCTTTTTAGGAGCCTTGGAAGGAAAAATGAGAGTCGTTCCAATCGTTGGAGAATTATACCAAAAACTTTTTAAAGGAATACAATAAACATGGATTTATCGCTATACCATCTCGTTCGAGAACCAAAAATAAAACTAGATAAAAACCCTTTGATTTTGTTACTTCATGGATATGGAAGTAATGAACAAGATTTATTTTCGTTTGCAAGCGAACTTCCAGAAGAATATTTCGTAGTATCGGCAAGAGCTCCTTATGACTTGCAATATGGAAGTTATGCCTGGTATGCCATCAATTTTGATGCCGATGAAAATAAATTTTCGGATCATGAACAGGCCAAAACCTCACGTGATTTGATTGCAGGATTTATCGATGAATTGATTGAGAATTATCCGATAGATAAAGAAAATATAACGCTAATTGGTTTCAGTCAAGGAACTATCTTGAGTTATGCCGTTGGATTATCTTACCCTGAAAAGGTACAGCGAATTATCGCCTTGAGCGGATATTTAAACGAAGAAATTATAAAGGATAATTTTCAGGAAAACGATTTTAGCAATTTGAAAATGTTTATTTCTCACGGAACGGTTGACCAGGTTATCCCTGTTGATTGGGCTAAAAAAGCACCGGGAATTCTTGAAAATTTAGGCATCAAAACCGTCTATAAAGAATATCCTGTTGGTCACGGAGTTGCACCACAAAACTTCTTTGACTTAAAAAATTGGTTAGAAAGTAATTAAAAATTTGCCACAGATTCACAGATTTTTAAACTTAACAATCTGTGAATCTGTGGCGACTTTTTTTTATTGTTTATGATGCAAAACCGTTTCCGCTACTTCAAACGAAACCGTCTTGTCTTCATTGATGAAATATTTGATAATCACTTCGCCCCAAAGGCTTCCATCGCTAAAATCAGCAATTATCCATCTGTGGTTTAATACTTTGGCTTTGTTGATGATGAATTTTTGAGCACTCATTTTTTCAAAGCCTACATACGGATTTCCATTTGGCAAATCATTGAATTCCATTAATTTATCTTTTACAAAAGGAATCAATTTTTCGTGATTTATAAATTCCCCAGTTGCATCATCGGCAAAATATTCCTGTGCATTCTGATTGGTTTCCAATGCAAAATAATTGGCATCGTCCAACTGATTGACAACCAAATTCAAACTATCCCTTAATTTTGTGTCGAGTTTCTTGTAGCTGTCTTTCTCAAAATTCACTTGTTTGCTGTAATACATATAAGTGAAAACATTAAACAAAAGGGACAAAATAAAAAGATAGAGCAAGATTGATTTTTTCATCGTAAATTATTAATTTTTATATAGTTATTTCTAAATTATCGTAGGCCACAAAAACATTTTCGGGCAAACTTTTTTGTATTTCTGCATGGAATCCAAAAATATGACTGATATGTGTAAGATAGGTTCTTTCCGGTTTAATCATTTCTATAAATTGTAAAGCCTCTTCTAGATTGAAATGCGTGTCGTGAGGTTCAATTCTCAAAGCATTGATAACTAAAACTTTCAAGCCAAATAATTTATCAATTTCAGTTTGGCTGATAGTTTTTACATCTGTCAGATAGGCAAAATCATCAATCCTGTAGCCAAAAACCTGAAGATTTCCGTGCAGTACATCAATCGGAATAACAGTTTTATTTCCGATAGTAAAAGGTTGGTTGTTTACAACTTCTATTTGCTGAACCGATGGAGCTCCGGGATATTTGTTTTCATTCTCAAAAATATAATCAAATCGTTTGGTTAAATTATCCAAAACACGTCGATGAGCAAAAACAGGAATATCGCCTTGCTTGAAGAAAAATGGGCGAATGTCATCCAGACCGGCTGTATGATCCGCATGTTCATGAGTAAACAAAATACCATCCACTTTTTGGCAATTTGAAGTCAGCATTTGTTGCCTAAAATCTGGTCCACAGTCAATTACATAGGAAGCATTTTCCCAGGTAATCCAAACCGAAACACGAAGCCTCTTATCCTTTGGATCGATACTTTTGCATACAGAATGGTTACTTCCAATCACTGGAATACCTTGAGATGTACCTGTACCTAAAAAATAGACCTTCAATTGCGTTAATTTTTTACAAAAATAAGATTAATTCTCTTTCGCAAAAGCCCTATTTTGTTAACTTTGTCATTATTATAATCCTAAAAAATAAATGGATACCGAAATAACATTAAAAGGAGATAAGGTTATCGAGCAAATCCCTTCTATCAAAGATAAGGCACTGCGAATTAATCTTAATGAAAACATATACGGGACTTTCGCCGAAATTGGAGCTGGTCAGGAAACCGTAAGACATTTCTTTAGAACAGGGGGGTCTTCTGGAACTATAGCAAAAGCAATGTCGGCCTATGATAAAGATTTTAGCGACTCGATTTACGGAATTGAAGGTGATGGAAGATACGTGACCGAAAGTCGTTTAAAAAAGATGCTTTCTCATGAGGTAAATCTTATTGAAGACCGTTTAAAAAGGGAAAAACATCCAAGCAAAATGTTCTTCAGTTATGCCAATACGGTTGCTACAATTGATTTTGCAAAACAATTCAAAGGCCACGGTTGGGTTGGAATCAAATACCAAATTGAACCCGATGAGGATTATAATGAAATCATCATTCACATTCGTTTCAAAGAAACCGATGCACGTTTGCAACAGGAAACATTAGGTATCCTAGGTGTAAATCTGATTTATGGAGCATTCTATAAATACAACGACCCAAAAAGGTTGCTTCGTTATCTATACGATCATTTGGATAAGGATCAGTTGGAGATTGACACCATCAACTTCTCAGGGCCACGTTTTGCAGATGTTGACAACCGTTTGATGAGCTTGCAATTGGTGAAAAATGGAATGACGGATGCCGTGATGTTCAATCCTGATGGAAACAACATCCTACCCGCTTCTATCCTTTACAAAAAAAATATCCTTGCCTTGAGAGGAAGTTTCCGTCCGGTTACGAAAGTAAACATGGACATGTACGAGAAATCCTTGAATATGTTTCTTCAAGAAAACAAGGTGGAGAAAGACAATACGCTCGTTGTTTTTGAAATTACGCTTTCGAACCTTCGTTCGGATGGCGAAATTGACGAACGTGATTTCATGGACAGGGCCGAATTACTTTGTTCATTAGGCCAAACTGTAATGATTTCAAATTTCCAGGAATATTACAAAGTGGTTGAATATTTCTCCAATTATACCAAAGCCCGAATGGGATTGGCAATGGGGGTCAACAACTTGATTGATATTTTTGATGAGAAATATTATCGTCATTTAAGTGGTGGAATCTTGGAAGCTTTTGGAAAATTATTCTACAGAGATTTAAAAGTTTTTCTCTACCCCATGCTTGATGAAGAAGGTCATGTTGTAAATTCAGAAAATCTAAAGGTACATCCAAGAATGAAGGAATTGTATAAATTCTTTAAATTCAACGGAAAAGTAATAGATATTGATGATTTTGATCCACAGCATTTGCAAATTTTCTCAAGAGAAGTACTCAAAATGATCAGCAAAGGAAAACCGGGTTGGGAACCATTACTTCCTACAGGTATTGCCGAACTCATCAAAGAGCATCAGCTTTTTGGTTACGACCCTAATAAGATATTGGAAACAAATTAGTATTCAGTTTTCAGTCGCAGTTTTCAGTAGTGTAAAACTGAAAACTGCGACTGTGACTGTAAACTATTTCAAAATCTGCGATGCATGTGCTTTCGTTTTCACATCCGAAATCACTTCGTCAATAATTCCGTTTTCATCGATTATAAAAGTCACACGATGAATTCCGTCATAGGTTCTTCCCATAAATTTCTTTGGCCCCCAAACGCCAAACGCTTCAATAACTGATTTATCTTCATCTGCCAAAAGCGGAAAAGGAAATTTAAATTTGTGCTTGAATTTTCCCTGAGCCTTTTGAGAATCGGCACTCACTCCAAGAAGTGCATAATTGTTAGCTTCAAAACGTTCAAAATTATCCCTTAAATCGCAAGCTTCGGCCGTACAACCTGGCGTATTTGCTTTTGGATAAAAGAAAACTACTAATTTTTGTCCTTTATAATCTTCTAATTGATGAAATTTATTGTCTTGGTCAAATCCTGAAAAATCTGGAGCCTTGTCGCCCTTTTTTAATGTCGTCATTTATTATTTCTGATTTTAGATTGTAGAGTTTAGATTTTTTCCCCGAAACTTCGAAAGTATCTTGTACAGTTAATTTCAATAGATTCTGAATTTTGTCAATGCCAACGAAATTCCTTTTCTTTACATCTCAAAAATAAACATAAATGACCAAACAAGAACGTGCAACGTTTGTTATTAATACGTTAAAAGAAATATACCCTACAATTCCAATTCCGCTTGACCACAAAGATCCGTATACTTTGCTGATTGCTGTGTTACTTTCAGCTCAATGTACCGATGTTCGGGTGAATCAGATTACACCTTTGCTTTTCGCTAAAGCGGATAATCCGTATGATATGATCAAAATGTCGGTGGAGGAAATCAAGGAAATCATTCGACCTTGTGGTTTATCGCCAATGAAATCAAAAGGAATTCACGGTTTGTCACATATTTTAATTGATAAATATAATGGCGAAGTTCCTCAAAGTTTTGAAGCTTTGGAATCATTGCCAGCCGTTGGACACAAAACGGCAAGTGTCGTAATGTCCCAAGCCTTTGGAGTACCCGCTTTTCCAGTTGACACTCATATTCATAGATTAATGTATAGATGGAATTTGACGAACGGTAAAAATGTAGTTCAAACAGAAAAAGATGCCAAGCGAATCTTCCCGAAAGAATTATGGAACGATTTACACCTGCAAATCATCTGGTACGGAAGGGAATATTCTCCAGCAAGAGGTTGGAATTTAGAAAAGGATATCATCACCAAAACCATTGGAAGAAAATCTGTTTTGGAGGAGTATTACAAGAAAAATCCCGTATCGTTATAAACAATACGGGATTTTTTAGTTAGCGATATTTTCAATTTTCATCTTACCCACTTGAATAAAGCTTAATGCTTTTGAGTAATTCAATAAAAAAGAAACGGTTTCTTTTTTTGGTTTCATTGTAGGTGTAACTAACGTTTTTTTAGAGTAAATTTTTGCCATATAATAAAGAGGTTTTATTACATAACGATAGTATTACCAAAATATTGTTAGTTGGTTAAGATAATCTGATTTTTTTCTATCACTTTTCGCAAATTCATCAAAGCATAACGCATTCTTCCAAGTGCCGTATTAATACTTACACCAGTTAATTCCGATATCTCCTTGAAACTCAAGTCTTGATAGATTCGCATCACCAAAACTTCTTTCTGATCGTTAGGAAGCTCATCGATTAATTTTTGCAAATCACTTTCAACCTGACTTGTAATCATTTGTGCTTCGATGTTCGGATTATTATCAGACATGATAGAAAAGATGGAAAACTCCTCTGTTTCTCTGAACATCGGCATCTTTTTGTTTTTTCTAAAATAATCCACAATCAAGTTATGGGCAATTCGCATCACCCACGGAAGAAATTTTCCTTCCTCATTGTATGAATTAGATTTCAAGGTCTTGATGACTTTGATAAACGTATCCTGAAAAATATCATCAGACACATCCCTGTCACCTACTTTTGAATAAATAAAACCGAAGATTTTCGATTGATGCTTATTGATTAATGAAGCCAAGGCGTTTTCGTCTCCTGCGACATAATTCCTTACCAATAAAGCATCGGGGATTTGAACATTAGCCATAAAATTAACTTTTTAGTTTTTGGTTTAAGTTTGCGAGAATTTCTCTAAAAAGTAATTTTGTGATATAGGCAAATGTTAATTAAAGATTAAATAATACCCAAATGTAACATAAAATATTTTTAACATCCAAATCTAAATTGAAAATTTAACATTTTTCGTACAATAAAATTTAAAAATCAATCCATTTTATGGTAAAAACACTTGAGTTTGCTCTATAATACTACACAATAAGCATACCATAGTCATTTTTAAAAATTATATAATATTTGACATTTGCCACACAATAAATCTAATAGCAGAATGATTACCTTTGTGAAAATTCACTTTTTCTAATGAAAATAGACATCTCCACTCTCGAACCGAAGAAAAATATAATCATCAAAGGAGCTCAAGTGCACAACCTGAAAAACCTTGATGTTGCCATCCCACGAAACAAATTGGTAGTGATTACAGGCCTTTCGGGTTCTGGAAAATCCAGCTTGGCTTTTGATACTTTATATGCCGAAGGGCAACGTCGTTATGTAGAAAGTTTGTCTTCCTATGCTCGACAATTCCTTGGAAGATTGGACAAGCCTAAAGTGGAATACATCAAAGGGATCGCTCCTGCAATTGCCATTGAGCAGAAAGTAAATACCACAAATGCACGTTCAACTGTCGGAACTTCTACCGAAATATACGATTACTTGAAATTGCTTTTTGCCCGAATCGGAAAGACCTACTCTCCTATTTCTGGACTTGAAGTCAAAAAAAACACGGTTTCGGATGTTATCAATGATGTAAAGACATTCGAAATCAACAGCAAATGGTTGCTTCTCGCTCCGATTCATATTGAAAAAGGACGAACACTCGAAGAGAAACTTGGTGTGCTTTTACAGCAAGGTTTTTCTCGGATTTTGGTGGATAATGAAACCATCCGCTTGGATGAATTTGCGGAAGCGATGAAGAAAATCAGCAAATTAAAATCAAAGAAAGAGGTTTATTTAATCGTAGATCGAATCATCTTGAATCCCGAAGTCTCGGGCGAAGAAGAATTTTATAACCGACTTTCGGATGCTGTGCAAACTGCTTTCTTTGAAGGAAAAGGCGAGATTTATCTACAGGAATTAAATACTGATAAAAAATATACCTACAGCAATAATTTTGAGTTGGACGGAATTACCTTTCTAGAGCCAAACGTGCATCTGTTCAGCTTCAACAATCCGTATGGAGCTTGTCCGGTTTGCGAAGGTTACGGAAACATCATTGGTATCGATGAAGAACTTGTGGTTCCCAATACCGCCTTGTCCATCTATGAAAATGCCGTTTATGCTTGGCGTGGCGAAAGTATGGGCTGGTACAGAGACCAACTCGTAAATACCGCTTATTTGTTTGATTTCCCAATCCACAAGCCGTACTATCAATTATCCGAAGAACAGAAAGAAGTACTTTGGAAAGGAAACAAGCATTTTACAGGCCTGAATGACTTCTTCAAGGAATTGGAAGAAAAAAATTATAAGATTCAAAACCGCGTGATGCTGTCGCGTTACCGAGGCAAGACAAAATGTTATGCCTGCAAGGGAAAACGGTTACGTCCCGAAGCTTCGTATGTGAAAATCACGGGGAAAACCATTTCTGATTTGGTCGATTTGCCTATTAAAAACCTGACGGCCTTTTTCAAGCAGATGGAATTGTCGGAATTCGACCAGAAAGTAGCCAAACGATTACTGATCGAAATCAACAACCGCTTGAGTTTCTTGGTAGAAGTTGGTTTGGATTATCTTACCCTAAACCGTAATTCTGCCACACTTTCGGGAGGAGAATCACAGCGTATCAACCTTGCTACCTCTTTAGGAAGCAGTTTGGTGGGTTCGATGTATATTCTGGATGAACCAAGTATCGGATTGCATCCAAAAGATACTGAAAGATTGATAAATGTATTAATCTCTTTACGCGATTTAGGAAATACCGTAATTGTCGTTGAACACGACGAAGACATTATGAAATCGGCCGATATGATTATCGATATTGGTCCCGAAGCAGGAACTTTCGGAGGAAAACTGGTTGCCCAAGGAACGTATGACGAAATCTTAAAATCAGATTCGTTGACTTCTAAATATTTAAATGGAAGCCTTGAAATCGAAGTGCCAAAATCCCGAAGAAAATCAGGTGCTTATATCGAAATCTTAGGAGCTCGAGAAAACAATTTGCAGAATGTAGATGTGCGTTTTCCATTGGAAGTTTTAACCGTAATCACAGGCGTTTCAGGAAGCGGAAAAAGTACGTTGGTCAAGAAAATCCTCTTTCCAGCGATGCAAAAGAAACTTGATGGCGTTGGAGAAAAGGCCGGACAGTTTACTGAAATGCGAGGCCATTACCACAAAATACACCATATTGAATATGTAGACCAGAACCCGATTGGGAGAAGTTCGCGTTCCAATCCCGTGACGTATATCAAGGCGTATGACGACATCCGTGATTTGTATGCCAAGGAAAAACTATCCAAAATTAGAGGCTATCAAGCCAAGCATTTCTCCTTTAATGTGGATGGAGGCCGTTGCGAAACCTGCAAGGGCGAAGGCTCGATTAACGTGGAGATGGTGTTTATGGCCGATGTGCAACTGCCATGTGACACCTGCAACGGAAAACGTTTCAAGAAGGAAATCCTCGAAGTCAATTTTGAAGGAAAAAATATCGATGACATCCTGACGATGACCGTTGATGATGCCTTGGCGTTTTTCAAAGAAAACAAGCAAACCAAGATTGTGCAAAAACTACAACCTCTGCAAGATGTAGGTTTGGGCTATGTACAATTGGGACAGTCCTCCTCTACCCTTTCTGGTGGCGAGGCCCAGCGAATCAAGCTGGCGTCGTTCCTAGTGAAAGGAAGCACGAAGGAAAAAGCCCTATTTGTTTTTGACGAACCTACCACAGGACTGCACTTTCACGACATCAAGAAATTGCTGACCTCCTTTGATGCCTTGATTGAAAAAGGCCACTCGATTATTGTGATTGAACACAACCTCGATATGATAAAATGTGCCGATTGGATCATTGACCTAGGTCCCGAAGGTGGCGAAAACGGCGGACAGATTCTCGCTATTGGAACGCCTGAGGAAGTGGCAAAAAATAAGGCTAGTGTTACAGGGAAATATTTGAAGGAGAAGTTGTAGACAAATAGTCTATATTTACATTTTTCTATAATTTGATTTATATGAAAAGAAAGCTTAATTAATTTAAAATTTATTTTTTATGAAAAGAATTATTTTTTTCTGTGTTATTATGACTTTTTATCTTCCAAACTTAAAAGCTCAGACTGTTTCAACTTTTATCGATTCAGATAGTTATGGTTTGTATGGATTAACAATTGAAGAAAATTTTTTATATGTGGTATCATCTTTCAATGGTAAGGTTTACAGAAAAGATATTAATACAAGTGATTCCAATTACGAAACTTTCAATATAGGTGGTAGTGGATATGAAGGAATTTGTAAAGTAGGAGATTATCTTTATGTAGCTAAACCATTTAATGGTTCTTATGGAATACATCGCTTTAATATTGAAAATGGAACACCAATTGAGCAATTTATCAGTATGAATAATGTACACGGTATAACTCATAGAGATTCCGAATTATATATAGGTTCAGAAAATGGAATTTATAAAGTAGATTTGGATTCTGAAAATATATCTCCTATTCTAATCTCAAATTATGGAAGCGGAATAGGACTTAAAGTTTATGATAATTACTTATACACAGGTAGCAAAAAAATCAATTTAGATTCAGGAAACTATGAAGCGGAAACTATTACAACATATTCAGGAAATAGTTTTACAAGAGGCAATGATGAAAATACTTTTTATCTTACCGGAGGCGAAGATTATTCAGCAGTTTATGAGCTTAATATTTTAACACAAACTTATTCACTTTTAATTCAAATTGAAAATTTCATAGGAACTTATGATATTATTTTCGCAGACAATTCGCTATTTGTTACAACTATCGAGGGTGATTATGACAAAGTCGCTCGTATAGACTTAAATCCATTAAATGTCGAAGAAATTAATGATATCAGCCATTTAATGTATCCAAACCCAACTTCCTATTTTATAAACATAAATGGAACTGAGCCAAATGAAACCATAACTATAATAAACCCAAATGGACAAATTGTGAAGTCAATTAAAATAGAAAATGAGAAAATTGATGTGTCAGATTTAAATCCAGGTGTTTATTTTATGAAAAACAAAAATACATACAAGAAATTTATCAAAAAATAAATTTATTTGGCAAATATTATACCCGACCGCTCGGACACTCCTACTGGCCGATGTTCTAGCTCGTGCACACAAAGAATAAAAATCAAAAGCATAATTTTGTTTGAGGCCACGAGATAGAAGCTCGCGGTAGCGGAGGAATAATTCTAAAAAACCGATTTCAAATGAAACTTACAAGACAGAATCTATTTTTAACTATTGAAAAATCTATTGTGAATGCACGCGAGTTACATACTGATGCTAAAATTTTAATGGAGAATAATCGATTTGAAAGATCTTATACTTGTTTTCAGTTCTGTATTGAAGAAATAGGAAAAGCTTCCCTTGCTTATCAATTTTTATTAGATGACGATTGGTCAAAATCATCAAGATTTTTAAATGATCTTAGAGATCATAAAACCAAAACTAATACTGCCATTGGGATTGATATGTTAGTATTGAAAGCCATAGAAAACCCAGCCCTGAAGAAAAATATTCTTCTAAATTCACAAATTCAGAGTAAGAATCTAAAACATTTGAATGACTACAAAAATTATAGCTTGTATGTATCTTTTATTAATGGCAACCCTTACATGCCTTCTGAAATTATCACTTCAAAAATTCTAGAAGAAATTGAATTTTACGCAACAATTAGATTAGAGATTGCCACTCAATTTTTAAAAATTGGATTACAAGAATTTGATGGTGTTTTAGAAGCTCATAAAAGTATGGATAAAGAAAAAGTAATTAAAAAAATGATTGATGAAGTTGAAAAAATATTATTAACCTGAACTCGATTAATAATTTAGGCTAAAAATATTGTACAAAAAGGTAAAATTTAGTATATTTAAATCTCTGACAATTAAATATTTAAACTA